>JAQGHS010000177.1 GCA_028291605.1 Planctomycetaceae bacterium
ATGCTGCTCCACAGGAAGTAGCTCAGCCGTGAAGCCAATTCGAATTCGTTGATCGGATGAATGGCTTGGGGATTGTCCGGTTCAGCATCGATTTCCACGCGAAATAGGAAGTGCGGTGATACGAGTATCGCTTGGATCCCGACTTCGATCGCCCGCTCAAACGACTCCCCTTCGAGCATCACGCTACGGCTGAGATTAATCAATCGATCAAGCTCTTCACGCTCTATGGGACGTCGAAAGGCCCGGCGAGCGAAGTTACCGAGGATCGCCCGAGCACAGTCTTCCGCATTGCTCATGTCGGGCTTGGGGGTGCGGGTGAAAATCTTGCGATGCAGATCGGTTAACGGCTTCTTGGCCGGTTCCACAACCGGTCCCTGGACCTCGATCGCAGCGATCCCCAAATTGCGATCACGATTCTTCGGATCGGGATCCTTGGGCATGTAGTAATCATTCAGGAACTCGCCCGCAATCACATGCTTGCCAGCGTCCAAATCCAGACGCAACGCAAAAGCCTGGGGGGAATCCGAGGTCCCCTGCACATCAAACGTTTGGAGTTGCTTGCCATCGACCTGAAACCCCAGCTTGGCAAAATCCGGCCCGGCGTGTCCTTCGAAGGCGCGAATCCGAACGACATATTTTCCTGCAGCAGGCAGTTCGACCTCGGCCGTCACTTTGCCGCTCGACGTGAGGAACTGATACCCGTTCTCAAACGGTTGTCCGCCACTCAGCTTGTCACCGGTAAATGCCAGAATGTTGCCCTGCAAGGGTTCTGCCACAATCGCCGCGTCGGTGATTTTCTCGGCGGCTGTCAGGTATTTTTCAAACAGCAACGTCGGCAACGAAAGCACGTCGCCAATATTGTCAAATCCGTAGCCAACATCGTCCGAAGGAAAATCAGCCGCTGGTTTGAAATTGACTCCCACCAGGTCACGGATCGTGTTGTTGTATTCGAACCGATTGAGGCGGCGAATGGTGACGCGGCCGGGGTCGTGAGCTCCCGTGCAATCAATCTTGGATGTCTTATCCGTGATCCATTGATGCAGCAGATCACGCTCTTCCTGCGTCGGTTGCGGTTTCTTCTTTTCGGGGGGCATCTCGCGCATGCGAATCATCGCCGCAGCCCGCTCCCACACCTTGCGGCCTTCCAGAATAGCTTGCTCGTTTTTGGCCTTTTCGAGATTCAGGCCCGCGCGTTGCTTCTTATCGCCATGACAGTCGTAGCAGTACTTTTTCAGCAAGGGCTGAATGTCGGTGTCAAATTTCAGTGGTTCAGACTTGAGGGCGTCTTCCAACGCACCAGCAGCCGACTTCTTCGGCTTGGAGTCCTCAGCGCACACCGCCAGCCCACTGCATAAGACAGCCGCAATTCCCAGCACAAGCATTCCAACGTGACGCATGCGGCAGCAAACTCCCTACTGGCAGACTCGATGAACGGTCACGGAACAGGGCCGCCCTGAGTCTTGCGAAACACGATTAACTCACCGCAGCGAACACACAGTTGCAGTTCAAGCAGAAATTACGAGGACAGCGGGCGCGTATTAAATCTGGCTCTGACAGTCCCAGTTGTTGGGCGGGATCAAACCGGCGTGCGAGCAGGGCGGCGCGATTATTGCGAGCAATGCCCGATTATATAGTCCGCGCAGGGCGGTTGCCAACACCCAATCACGTGGACCACGAAATTGCCTTGGCGAATTGCAGTCTGCCGCACGATCGCAGCGATCACTCTTGGAGAGGACATTTGCGGCGGGTATCCTAGTGAGAAGGCGTCCGTCGAATCCGTCGAATGCCCGATCCCTTCAAACTCACCAAAGTCAGACTCGGCTGGAGATCTTTTTTGATGGTCCGCTTATTCCACGCACTTGCGGCTCTTGTGGTGCTCGCCATTCTTCCTGGCTCTGGTCAACTGCTGGAGGCCCAGACCAAGAAGAAGGGAGAAACGATCTCCGGCACCGTGGTCAGCATCGAAAAGGCAAAAACTGGCCGCAGTTACACGCTGAAGATGAAGACCAAATCGGATGAGACCGAATACGACGTGCCGCTGGTCCCACGCACACAGTTGATCGTGGCGGCAACGGGAGACAAAGGCTTCCTGCAGGCGAATGCCAATGTGGGAGGTGTTCTGACTGCCCTACAGAATCCGTTTGAGTTCGAATGTGATGAGCTGAATGTCTATGTGGGGAATTCACCGCCGCCGGGGTTAAAACCCAAGGCCGACGCTGACAATAACGCGACCGGCGAGTTCGAAATGTCCGGCAAAATTGTCGAGTTGCAAGCCGGCGTCGCGCAGATTCAGTGCGGACAACAGCCGATCAAACTCACTTTCCATGCGAGTACTGTGACCGTGAACGTCAAGTTCAGCGATGCGGCACTCATCAAGGAAGGCGACGTGGTCGACGTAGAAGGGACCATCGTCAAAGGCAAGCAAACGATCACGGCGAATACGGTCATGGTGACTTCCGCTGAGCCGATTACCTACAGTGAGTACTCCGCAGCTCAAGGAGACCAGAAGGGTAAATCCGCGAAGACGGCCGTGACGAAAGCCAAAACGAAGAAGGATGCCAGCGCAGGTCCCGCAGGCAGTGATGCAGACCCGTTTGGAGTGCTAGGCAACAAACCAAAGGCGAAAACCAAAACGAGCGGCGGCGCTGTACCGCCCGCGGGCAAAGAGCCGGATCCTTTCGGCGTGCTGAAAAACAAGGCGAAGACGAAAGCCAAGGCGGGCAGCGGTGCCGACGCCGAAATGGAAGAGCCGGCAGCAGGCAAACCTGGTGTTAAGAAGGCCGTAAAGGGAGCCAAGGCCGCCAAGAGCGAAGAAAAGGCCGGATCGAAAGAATAGACCGCAGAGTGTTTGCCGTAGGATGGACACTCTTGACCATCGGCATTGGTTTTGCACACTCAAAGACGGGCAGGAATGCCCGTCCTACCGACCTGTCCGCACTACGAAACTAGCCCGAAGCGCAAGTGAGTGCATACTTTAAGGAATGCACTCACTTGCGCTTCGGGCTAGTCTTGAAAAATTCCCCACCCTGGATTCGAACCAGGACTGAAGGCTCCAGAAACCTTAGTGCTACCGTTACACCAGCGGGGATCGCTGTTTGACTTATATTACTACGACAACTGAACTTCCGAAGAGGTTCGGAGCTCAGACATCGCGATTGTTAAGTCGATGCGTTAAGTCGTCAGAGTAAGTTGTCTGGGCAACTACGTCAAGAGGTCACGCGCCCGCAATTCGGATCGCCCGACACTCGCTGGAATAATCTCATATTTCCGGAATAATCCGCGTTTGATAAGCTTCGCGAAGCATTTCTACAACGCCTCGTGCTCGTCGAGTCACGGGGCCAATTCTCAATTCCTCCTTTGTGATCCCCTTTATGGCAGCGCCAAGTCGGCCGATTTTCGGCGGCAGGCGTGTGGGGCAGCGGCCTTTTGCGCTGACTCCCGGGGGCGGTGCGTCTCGATGTTGGCTCGGCCTGTTGATATGCGGATGTTTGATGTTGTCGGGCTGTGCCTGGTGGCGTGAGGCGCGGGATTCCCTTACTTATTCCCAGGGACTCTACCGGCGGGCTCTGGAAAGTGAATCGCAGGGCGAGCCTGCCGAAGCCGTTCGGCTGCTACGTGATTCGATCGCGGCCAACCCGAATGATCCCGAACTCCGTTGGGAGCTGGCTCGCGTGTTGCTCGATCAGGGTGACACCACAACCGCGCTCAAAGAGTTGCGGTATCTTGTCAAACACTTCCCGGATGATTCTCGAGCCTATATGAGTCTCGCGCGGACGCTGCTGGAACGAGGCCGGGCAGACGATGCGGCGCGTCTGGCAGACTTGGCTATCGATCTCGATTCAAGCTGCACTGAAGCGCTGTTGTTGCGAGGCCAGATCGCCGAGGTACGGGGTGATTTGGACCTGGCACGCGAGACTTATCACCATATTCTGCTCGAACTGCCCGAGGATGCCGAAGTACGCCTGCGCCTCGGCCGGATTGAATTGGAAGACGGTGATCCACGGATCGCCGCGGCACTGCTGAGAGAAACCCTGGCGGACATCCCACTGACTCCCGAACAGTCCAGTCAGACACAATGGTTACTGGGGCAAGCCTACGCCCGCCAGGAGCGCTGGGAAGAAGCCGTGGCCGCGCTGTCGATCGGTCTGCCACAGCAGCAGTCCTCGGCCGAGCAACATTATGAATTGGCCTATGCGTGCCTGCAAATCGGGGATAATGATCAAGCCCGGCAGCAGTTGAACATGGTATTACACGTGGCCCCGGATTACGCACCGGCCCATCAGATGCTGGCGGAGTTGGGACCAGCGGCCATCGCGGAAAATCCGCCAGCGCCAGCGATCGTGCCTACCACGCATCAGCCACGATAAGCCAATGCGCTCGCCTACGAAGACTTCTTGCGACGTTCCGAAACGTACCGCACGCGACAGCCAATTGAGACTGTCTCCGCAGTGGCGGGCTTCTCACCCTTCAACGCTGCTTGCACCGCATCTTCCAGGTAGTGGTGCTTGACGATATCTGGATCACTGTTGTCATCCATGCCGCCCATGTAAACGACCTTGCGTTCTTTGTTGAGCAGGAAGAACTCAGGAGTGAATGCTGCTCCGTAGGCCTTTCCAATCTTCTGCGATTCGTCGTAGAGATAGGGGAAGGCATATTTCTTTTCCTTCGCCCGCTCTTTCATTTTCGGCAGCTTATCTTCGGCTACTGTATTGACGTTAATCGCGATGACCGCCACGTCCGCCGCATGCTTTTTCGCGAACGCATTGATGCGTGCCTCGTAGTCGTTGGAGACGGGGCAACTGTTGCAGGTGAAGACCACGACGACAAACGGCTTGTCCTTCCAATCGGCGAGCGAATGAGTCCTATCGTCGACGCCCGGCAGATCGACCCACGCGGGGGCCACGTCGCCGATGCTCAGCACATCGTTGAATTGACCCGCCGCGAGTTGGCCAAAACTACAGAACGCAATTGCCAATCCGCAAACAATGCTCAATGTCCGCATAGAAGGAAGTTCCTGTAGCCCGACTCTCTGAGTCGAGTAATCTTCGTCGTGCGAAAGCACCCGACTCGGAGAGTCGGGCTACGTTACGCCTACAATACCGGTCCGATTGGCCATGGGGCAAATTCTTCTTCGCCGATCCCCTGGGCTTCGCTCTTGGTCTTCTGGCCGCTGGCGACAGCGAGGATCATTTCGAAGATCTCTTCACCGACTTCACGGAGCGGCACGCCATCCAGAATCTTGCCGGCGTTGATGTCCATGTCGTCTTCCATTCGCTCGTACATGGGGGTGTTGGTCGCAATCTTGATCGACGGCACCGGCTTGCATCCAAAGCAACTGCCGCGACCGGTCGTGAAGCACACCACGTTGCAACCACCGGCCACCAGACCTGTCACGGAGACCGGGTCGTAGCCCGGGGTATCCATGATGCCGAAGCCCTTCTCGGTGATCTTCTCGGCGTAGTTGTAGACGCCGGTCAACGCCGTGCTACCGGTCTTGGCGACGGCTCCGAGTGACTTTTCGTAGATGGTGGTCAAGCCACCCTTTTTGTTGCCGACTGACGGATTGTTGTTGATCACCACGCCGAACTTCGCCGTATAATCTTCCCACCACTTGATCCGGTCGAGCAGCTTCTGAGCAATCGCTGGCGTCCTGGCACGGCGTGTCATGAGGTGCTCGGCACCATAGATTTCCGTCGTTTCGGCCAGGATCGATGATCCGCCGTGTGCAATTAGGATGTCGCTGGCAATCCCCAATGCGGGGTTCGCCGTAACTCCGCTGTTGCCATCGCTACCGCCGCAGTTCGTCCCCAAAATGATTTCGGAAACGGGAATCGGCACGCGCTTGACCTTATTGGCTTCGGGCAGCAATTCCTTCAGCACGCCGACAGCATGGTTGACCGTCTTGCGAATGCCGCCCAAGTCTTGAATATTCATGACCAGCGGCAAAGGAGGGGCAGCCTTACCTGGCAGAGACAACTGGATTAGCCCCTCATTCTCAGCGAGGAAGGACGCCTGTCCCGTTTCGCAACCGAGCCCCAGGATGATGTAAGCACCGATATTGGCGTGGCGGGCGAAACCGGCCAGCGTCCGGGTCAGCTGCAGATGGTCTTCGCCACCATATTCCATTGCGCAGCCGAACTTGTGAATCAACGGGATCACGCCGTCGATGTTCGGGAAATCTGCCAGCAGCGCCTTATCAAACGCAGCAGCCACCAGCTTGGATGTATGAGATGAGCAATTCACAGAGGAAATGATTCCGACGTAATTGCGAGTCGCCGCGCGGCCATCAGCTCGGCGATATCCCTGGAACGTCCGGCCCAGAATCGGCTCGGGATCGGGCGGGATGTCCGAACAGAAGGCATAATCCAGGCTGAGCGTCCCGATTTCGCAGTTGTGGACGTGGACCCATTGACCGGGCGACACATCACATTTGGCGAAACCAATAATCTGCCCGAATTTGCGGATCGGCTGACCTTTGGCGATGGGAACGATGGCGATCTTGTGTCCCATGTCGACTTGTTCGCGCGCCAGCAGTCCCTCCGGGGCACCTTCGAAATCGAGCGGAGTGTCCTTCGGCAACGTTCGCGCGGCAATGGCGATATTGTCATCGGGATGCAGTTTGATACACGCGGGAGCGGTCGCCAGAGACATTGGTGTACTCAGAATGTTTTGAGAAAAAAACAAACCGCCCTAACCACGAGTCGCATGGGGGCGTTCCCTGCATGGTACCAAAATTGGAGCATATTGGAAAAGAGTGAGCTGGGCAGCAATGACGAATGACGAAATCCGAATGACCAATGACATAATTTGCATCACGATACCGTAATGCGTCTCGGGCAGGGCGTCGTGATACGGCAAATAGAATTTCGGCGTCTGATCCGTCTTGGTTATTCGGATTTGGTCATTGATTCGTCATTCGGATTTCGACATTCGTCATTACAAACTTCAAGCCAGGATTTCTTTGATCGGCTTGCCGAAATCCAGCTCCAACCGCTTTTGCCCCGGGAATTCCAACCGATGCGGATCCAATCCCAATTGATGCAAGACAGTTGCATGAATGTCGGTGACATAATGGCGATTGTCGACCGCGTGGAAACCGATCTCGTCGGTGGCTCCGTGAGCAATCCCGCCCTTGATTCCGCCCCCCGCCATCCAGACCGAAAATCCGTACGGATGATGATCGCGACCGTCCGATCGTTCGGCACCGGGCGTGCGGCCGAATTCCGTGGCGAAGACGACCAGAGTTTCGTCCAGCAAACCGCGCTGCTTGAGATCTTTCAACAACCCACCGATCGGTTGATCGACGGCTTTGCTGCGGGTGGTGTGATTGTCCTTTAACTTGGAATGAGCATCCCAACCGTCGTCGTAAATTTGCACAAACCGCACGCCACGCTCCACCAGTCGCCGGGCGGCGAGACTCATCCGGCCGACCGATTGTGTGGCGGGATTGTTGAGGCCATACATCTCCTGCGTGGCTTGCGTTTCGTCGCTCAACTTGACGACTTCCGGGACCGACATCTGCATGCGGAAGGCCAACTCATATGACTTGATCCGTGCCTTCATGGCCTGATCGTCCGGGTATTCGACCCCCGCCAGACCATTCAGTTCATTGAGCAAATCCAACTGGCTGCGACGTTCCGCAATCGACACGCTGCTGCCAGGAGTTCCAAACGGCAGAGGATTACTCGGATCCAGGGCCATCGGCACGGCAGAATGTTCGGGGCCGAGATAGCTGCCATCGTGAGCACCAAACCCGCCACAGCAATCCCCGGGCGGCGGTCCCATCACCACGAACTGCGGCAGATTGTCGTTGAGCGACCCCAGTCCGTAATGGATCCAAGATCCGATCGAGGGGAAAAAGCCGTCGAAAATGTGGCGGCCTGTGTGAAACTGCAATTGGGCGGCGTGGTCGTTGTCGGTGGTCCACATGGAGCGGACGATGGCGATGTCGTCGATGCAGCTTCCCACGTGCGGCCACCAGTCACTGACCTCAATGCCGCTTTGCCCTCGCTTCTGAAATCCGATCTGCAGTGGGTACAAGGTCGTCATCAAGTCTCGCGGCGTACCGGCGAAATCACGGACGTTCTTGCGATAGAACGGGGACTCGAGCACCGCGTTCTTGTACGGCGACATTTCGACCGTTTTGCCGGCGTATTTGTTGATTTCCGGCTTATGGTCAAAACTCTCGAGGTGGCTGGTTCCGCCGAGCATGAAGTACCAGATGACGCTTTTCGCTCGCGGGGCAAAGTGAGGGAGACCGGTCGGGGCGACCCATTGCTCGGTGGGTTCCTCCGAGGCATAGCCTTCGCGGCTCAGCATGGCTCCCAAAGCCAACCCGGTAAATCCCATACCACAATCGGCGAGGAATGCTCGCCGCGAAACGTTTCCACACGCGGATGCGGAACGCGGGGCGGCGATGGCGGATCTCGGTTGGGAAATTGGACGCGACATATGTTACTCGCACGCTTCGCAAAGAGAAAACGCAACAACAGATATTGATGTTAATCGGTTGTGGAGTGCTTTGCCAATAGATTAAGGCCAAGGGTCGGGCGTGCGAGTTTTCGAAATTGGCCGTCTAAAAACTACCAATTTGCAGAACACCGCCCACCGGCCAATCTCGAAAAATCGCGGGCCCGACCCCCGAACGCGCGGAGCCGCAGTATTGCCGCGCGGTGAGTTTCAGACGGGGAATCTCAGGTCAAGGCGTGAGAAATCCGGAATCAGAGTGGCTTGCCCGATGTGGATCGTGAACTTGGTGCATTGGCGCAAGATCATACTGAAAAAAGGCCGGGGTCGGGCCTACGATTTTTCGATATTTGCCGATGCCAGTCTGACTGGCAAAGCCACATCAAGACGGCCAATTTCGAAAACTCGTACGCCCGACCCCTCGTCTACTGGTTATCGCTTTCCGGGGAGACTCAACAGAAATTTCGCGACAGCGTCCTGAAATGCTGCCGGATCGGTGAGCATCACGTCGTTGTGATCGGCTCGCTTCAGTTCGACAAACGTCTTGTTAATTCCGTTTGCGGATTTTTCGGGAGCCAACGCAAACAGGCGTTGCCCGAACTTGATTGGAACGATTGAGTCCTGGGTGCCGTGCAGCATCAACAATGGTGCGGTCATTTGTGGAATGCGCTGATCGGACTGATAGCGGTCTTTCAAGAGCAAACTCACCGGTGGTAGCCACGGATAGTGGTATCCTGCAGCATCGATCAGGGAGGTGAATGTGCTCCGGAGGATGAGCCCTCCCGGCGGAGTCCCCGCGGTGCAGAGCTCTGATGCCAAACGGGTTGCCACGCCGCCGCCGAGTGATTCGCCATAGAGGATAATTCGCTTGGGCGGAACGCGGCGAGTCAGCGTTACGTATTTCCACATTTCGTGAGCGTCGGCAGCAAAATTCTCCTCCGTCGGATTGCCGGGGTTTTCGCCGTAACCACGATAATCAAATGCGATCACGTGCACGTCTAACTTTAACAGCAATTGAAAATCGAGATCTCGATAACCTCGGTGGCCGCCGTTCCCGGGGAAGAACAGGACAACCTTTCTCCCTTGAGCTAGCAGGCGATCGAAATCGGCCGGTTTCTTGGCCGTCAAAGGTGGCGGAAGTAAATGCCAGCCATGCAGTTGCAGACCATCGGCCGTTTTCAGGGAAATCTCTTCGCCTGCGCCGGGCGGGCAGCGTGCCAAGGCAACCGGCAGCCGATTAGCACGTCCCGGCCCATAAATCATGGAACGCTGCATGATGCTGATGAATAACACCACCACCAGATAATAGACGAGGCACCGTTGAACCAGCATCAGACCCCAACGGAACCAAGGTTTCCGCCGATCAGGGGGAGTTTCCGGAGAATTGCTCATGTGCTACCTGGAGTCAGGAAAGACAAGTCGTGCAGTCAGAACGTCGAAGAAAAGTCACGCTGGGAATTTCCCTTCGCAGACCTCACTCCGCGAAACTGGGGACCCTGCACAGTGTTTGACGGGTGGATTAACATTGCCGGATCGCGGCGCACCCGCCATCATACCTGCCGCGGAAACTCCCGGTGAGAGTTTCGATACTTTTTGAGATCAGAACTATGCTACGTGGATTGTACTGCCTGAGCCTGTGCTGCGTGTTGCTGATTGCAACGACCGAAGCAGCCCCTCGAGCCAAAGCCAAGGCCCGCGCCGAAGAACGTGAAAAAGCGGGTGCCGCGGCGGCCGTCAGTGCGGTGGAAAAACTCGGTGGTCGAGTCGAGCGTCTGAATGCAGACCCGGAACAGCCGGTGGTTGCGGTGATTCTTTCGGGCGTCAAACTGGCGCCGGCACAGTTGAAATTGTTGACGGAGTTCCCGGAGCTCCACACCTTGATCCTGCGTGACGGACCGTTTGACAATGCTGGCTTGGTCCAACTTGCAGCATTGGGCAATCTCCAGGCTCTCGATCTGGAAAACACTCTAGTCAATGATGCTGGATTAGCGTCGTTGAAGAAACTGCCCAAGATCAAGGAAGTTTACCTGACCGGAAGCGGCGTGACGGAAGCTGCAGTCATCGCTCTTCGCAAGCAAATGCCAGGGACTCAAATCTATTGGCTGGCCCCATTGCCGAAGCTGACGACAGCGGCTGCCTACTTCAAACTGGGCGAAGAACTCGTCCTCAAGGGTGAACGCGTGCAAGCCATCCGTGCTTACACCGCGGCCATGCAGTTGGACCCCAAGATGTCGGCGGTTTATCTGGCGCGTGGCTGGACGCTCTTGAAAGAAGATGAACACGCCTTGGCCAAGGCCGATTTCGAGAATTTCGTCAAACTGCAACCGCAAAGTGCTATGGGATTGGGTGGCCTGGCACTGTCTCAATATCTGGTCGGTGAGCTCGATAAGGCCACTCTGACCGCAGAGAAAGCCTTGAAGATCGACAAAGATTGTGCCGACGCGTTGTACGTTCGCGGCATGGTCAAATATGACTCGCAGAATTTCGATGACGCGCTGCCTGACTTTGAACGGGCTGTCGAACTGGAACCCAGCGACGCTGCCAATCACGAACGCCTGGGCTGGACTTACTTCGAATTGAAGATGTTTGAGAATTCATTGGTGGAATTCGATGCGGCTCTGAAGATTGATCCCAATTTTGAGCATGCTTATTACGGCCGCGGCCTGTATTGGATGTCAGTCCAAAAGCCGCTGAAGGCGATTGACGATCTCGCCAAGGCTTATCAAATCGATTCGACATTCCCGGACTATGCCGTGGATCTGGCCCTGGCTTATGCGACCAAGGGTGACTGGACGGCCGCCGTGGCCACACAGAAAAAAGTCCTGGCGATCGCGGCCGAGGACGATCAGCCTGAGCAGCAAAAGCGATTGAAAATGTATCTCGCCAAGCAATTGCCGTCAGGGGCAGCCGAAGTCGAATCAGCCGCGAAGCCCGGGCCGATCAAGAAGTAGCAAGCGAAGCTTGCCGTAGCCCGACTCTGAAGAATCAGGCTACGGCGATTGACGCTGGCAGCATGCCTGATGCAGCGGGCACGTTGCAGGATCCACAACAAGTCCCTCGCGGTACTTCTTCAAGAGTTTCCGCGACTGTTCTGCGAGTTGCCCCCGGACCTCCCGGCGCTTACCCTTGATCCGCGGGATCTGCATGTCGTCATAAGTGGTAGTCTGGTGCCGCAGCCACGCGATGACTGCGGCTTCAGCGCGCCTCTCAATCGGAATGCGTTGTGTGCGAGCGACCGTGCCGCTGCCCACTGGGGTGGCATGGATCGTCACGGCGTCCGCCAGTCGCTGGGCCAACTCCGCATGCGCCGGGGCAAATGCGAGAAAGCTCAATACGGCACCTCGAAAATCCTCGACGTAGACCGTCTGCTTGCGTTCTCGGCGAACGACGTCAGAGGCTCGACGTTTTGCATACGACTCAGTCGCTCGTTCGGCTTCCAATTCTGCGGTGATCGTCGCGATGCGGTCCGCCGGAGCCCAGACTCCCAGTGAAAACAGCTTGCGGCCTTTCTTTTGTTGAACGGTCCATGTTGGGCCAGCCGCCTTCACGCGCCGCGTCAGTCCGGCATCTCCCGGAGGCAAGATCTGCCAACCAGCGGGAACTGATAGCACTACACCAGCAGTCGTGCGAACAGTCCGCTCATTCGGTCCTGGTGCGACAATCCTTGTCTCGGTGGGCATCCTCAGTCTCACTTCCGTTTCCGTGATGATGACAATAGGCAAACAGCTGAAGAAGAGTTTTTAGCCACGGATTGACACAGATGAAACACGGATAAAGTCCTTGTGCTGGCCGGACTCTCCGGTATTCTCATTCCCATTGTCAGGGAGCGATTTCGCTGAGTTAGCAGACTCTCAAATACGCTGACTCAATCCGTGTTTCATCCGTGTCAATCCGTGGCAAAAAAACTCCTAATCTCCGAAATGATGAGCCACCCTACTTTGCAGTTGGCGGCAACGAATGCTTGACGATGAAGTCCACAATCGGAGTTGAATCTTCCAGCCCGTGCGGATGATGACCGACCCCCTTCTTGGGGATCAAGACGATCTCGCCCCCCAGCTTGCGATAGCGTTCGGCGATGAGCCCCGTATTTTCTTCCCAGGGCACGACGTCATCGGCATCACCGTAAACATGCAGTAGTGGGACTTTGGCTTTGGCCAGCGGTTCCAGATTGTCAACGGGGTTCTTGGTGTAGGCGAGAGCCTCGGCATCGTTCTTGAAGCCGTAGCGTTCGAGGACCAGCTTCCAATCGCCCGGGCTCCCTTTGCCCTTGCCTTTGCCACCCGGCCAACTCTTGAAATCGCACACGGGGGCATCACCGTAAATGCAGGCCACCTTGTCGGGATTGGCTTCGGCCCAGTTGTAGCAGTACAGGCCGCCGCGACTCAGGCCAACCAAAGCCACCATTTTGGCGAACCCGTATTTTCCAGTCAGTTCCGCATAGCAGGCATTCCAATGCGCGACCGCATCGGGACTGCCCAACATATTGGGCACGCTCATGTAGACGACGTGAAATCCTCGTTGCAGCAAAGCGATATCGGGCGCAGGTTTATGTCCAAAGAACTCGCCGTGCCAGATCCAGGGGCGGCCTTCGGCGGCTTTATTCGGCGTCACGACCAGGACCGGTCGGCCATCAATCTCGAAGTCGAAGCGTTGAAAGCCGTTCCAGTCACTTTGCTTCCCGGAAAATGATGCGGGTGGCGGTTCGGCACCGACTTCCGGAATAGACAGTGAGCAAAAGACGATCAGCGTTAATCCCAGCGGCCGTGAGACGAATCGTAAGGTACGTACAAATTCGCAAATTGAATGCAAAATACCGTCTCCAGTGGTGCCAATGAGTGGGTTTGCAATTCTAGCAACCAATCCCATAGAGGCCAGCATAGATTGATTTTCGATTGGTATGCAAATTGTTGACAATGCGGAGTTTCGTCCGCGGCTGAAGATAGATTTCCGCGGTACGTTGCGTCGCGTGAGCGTCTCCAGTATTTTTACCGTACCTTTACAAGACCCACCCCTTTTAAAGCAGGATGAAAGCCGTATGCGGATGATCTTCCCGTTCTCCCCGGAATTCGCTCTTCCGGAGGATCAAACGATTTGGACAGGACTTCCGCAAGTTTTGCGGGCCGGCATCTCAAGGATGTTGCTAACCCTTGTCGTGTTCAGCTTGCTGGCCGGAACCGTCTCTGCTGCTGATGACATCCCTCATCACCACGCGGGTGAAGCCAACCTGAAGCTTCCGAATCTGAACGACGTGAAGTTTCTCGGCGACATGGTCGGTGGCCGCGACTTGTTGTTTACCGGTCTCGTGGTGTCGCTCTTCGGCATGGTGTTCGGGCTGATCGCGTCATCGCAATTGAAGAATCTCCCCGTGCATCAATGCATGCTCGAGGTTTCCGAACTCATCTATGAGACCTGTAAGACGTATCTGATCACTCAGGCGAAGTTCCTGTTTCTGTTGTGGCTGTTCATCGGGGCGATTATTGTCTTCTACTTCAAGTTCCTGGAGAACTTTGACTGGCTGAAGGTCAGCATCATCCTGTTGTTCAGCGTCATCGGAATTCTGGGCAGTTTCGGGGTTGCCTGGTTTGGGATTCGCGTCAATACGTACGCCAATTCGCGGACGGCATTCGCCAGTCTGGCCGGCAAGGCCTATCCCTGTTACGACATTCCGCTCAAGGCCGGAATCAGTATCGGAATGTTGCTCATCAGCGTCGAATTGCTGCTGATGCTGATCATTCTGATGTTCATCCCCGGAGACTACGCTGGTCCCTGCTTCGTGGGTTTTGCCATCGGTGAATCGCTGGGTGCCGCCGCGTTGCGCGTGGCGGGCGGTATCTTTACGAAGATCGCTGATATTGGTGCCGACCTGATGAAGATCGTCTTCAAGATCAAGGAAGACGACGCTCGTAACCCTGGCGTGATCGCGGACTGCACCGGTGATAACGCTGGCGACTCGGTGGGGCCCTCGGCCGACGGATTCGAAACTTATGGCGTGACCGGCGTGGCCTTGATCACGTTCATTCTGCTGGCCGTCAAAGATCCGACGGTCCAGATTCAATTGCTAGTCTGGATCTTCATGATGCGTGTCATGATGGTGCTGGCGTCGGCTGGATCCTACTTCCTGAATCAATCATTGGCGCGTGGCAAATATCTCAATTCTCAACACTTCAACTTCGAAGCTCCCTTGACGGTTCTGGTCTGGTTGACATCAATCGTTTCGGTGGTGCTAACGTTTATCGTCTCTGCAGCGTTGATTCCGACCTTGGGCGGAGACGCGTCGTTGTGGTGGGAGCTGTCGATTATCATCTCGTGCGGAACGCTCGCCGGGGCCATCATCCCGGAACTGGTCAAGCTGTTCACATCCACTGAATCAGCCCATGTGCAAGAAGTTGTGACCTCGTCCAAGCAGGGCGGTGCGTCGCTGAATATTCTGTCCGGTCTGGTCGCGGGCAACTTCAGTGCCTACTGGCTGGGGATGGTCATTATGGGACTGATGGGAATCGCCTATCGCATGAGTGCGACGATCGCCCCGGAGATGATGTTGGCCCCGGCCGTGTTTGCTTTCGGGCTTGTGGCATTCGGATTCCTGGGAATGGGCCCCGTTACCATTGCAGTCGATAGTTACGGTCCCGTGACTGATAATGCTCAATCGGTCTATGAATTATCGATGATCGAAACCCAGCCGAATATTCGCGAAGAACTGCAGGCGAAATTTGGTTTCGCGCCAGACTTCGAACTCGCTAAGGACAATTTGGAAAAGAACGACGGCGCCGGCAATACGTTCAAAGCCACGGCGAAACCGGTTTTGATTGGGACGGCAGTGGTTGGTGCGACCACCATGATTTTCTCGATCGTGCTGGAGCTTACCGACGGCTTGCAGCCCCATCTGCTGGCGAATCTCTCGATTCTCTATCCTCCGTTCCTGCTCGGCTTGATTGCCGGAGGCGCCGTGATCTATTGGTTCACGGGCGCATCGATTCAAGCCGTGACCACGGGAGCCTATCGCGCTGTTGAGTTCATCAAGGAACACATCAAGCTCGACGACACGGTGACGAAGGCCTCAACCGAAGACAGCAAGAAAGTCGTGGCGATCTGCACGCAGTACGCTCAAACGGGAACCTTCAATATCTTCGTGACGGTCTTCTTCTCGACGTTGGGTTTCGCGTTCCTCGAACCGTACTTCTTCATTGGCTACCTGGTGTCGATTGCTTTGTTCGGCCTGTATCAGGCCATCTTCATGGCCAACGCGGGTGGCGCCTGGGACAATGCGAAGAAGATCGTGGAGACTGAATTGAAGGCCAAGGGAACTCCCTTGCACGATGCCTGTGTGGTCGGTGATACGGTCGGTGATCCGTTCAAAGATACTTCTTCAGTGGCATTGAATCCCATCATCAAATTCACCACGCTGTTTGGTCTGCTGGCAGTCCCGCTGGCCGTCTCATTGCGAGAAAAGCAAGGCCCGTTTGTGACTCACGGTCTCGCGGTCACGTTCCTCGTGATCTCGATGATCTTTGTGTACCGCTCGTTCTATTGCATGCGGATTCAAGTCGAGGGTGCCAAGTCGCATGCATAGCCGTGCGGCTCAAGCATCAAGGTGAAAGCCTGAAATCTCTGGACTTCGCAGAAAATATCTTGCATTGACCGCTAATGCCTGACTATTCTGCTTATAGTGCCAATTGCACCAGATTTGCTTTCAAGAATCGTGCCTAGATTCATCGGAGTTGTCGGGGCAGTAGATGCTGATTGATTGCCCCAACCTCGTACTCGAACGTGACGAGTTCACCACCTTTATTTGATGCGACTCATGTCCCGAATGTGCCATCACTCCGGTCCTTCCAGCAGTGAAAGCGACGCAACATGAAATTGACTTCCCCGACGACGTGGCTGCGCAATTTGGGTTTGTGTTCCGGTGACCCCATCAAACGGAACCCATTCGGCCGACAGCGCTGGAGCTATCAAGCCGAGACCCTTGAAGACCGCGCGTTGTTATCCGCTTGTGCGATTACTCCGGACACGGTCGCGGAAGTTGCACCGGCCAATGCGAAGGCGTCAATACAATTTCCACAAGTTGCCGGCACTTGGGATATCCAAGTTGCCGGACAAGGCTCGGGAAGTGCAATATTGACCCAAGATGGAGCCCAAGTGACGGCGACATTTCAGGCTCCCGGATTAGGTAACATTGTGTTGAATGGCCACTTCACCCGAGCTCATTCACATGAGCTTTCCGGCAAGTCCCATTTGACGATTCCCGAGATTGGAAAAGTCAGAATTTCGAGCGAGATCACCTTCCCCGAAGGCTCTGCGAATCCGACGACGTTCATCGGCAGCGCGGAAGTAAAGGGAAAACATCACTTTGAGCAGCATTACGAATTCACCGCGACCATGCAGGTCAGCTGAACCCTTGCCTCACCAGATGCTGCCAAAGCGGGGGTCACGTGACGATCGTACGATGCTTAAGCCCCTCGATTTCGCAATCGCAGGGGCTTATTTGCATCAATGATCGTACGAGCTCAGCAAGCAAATTATCCTGTCCCATCGCGGGCCGGAGGTCTCAGCCAGTTTCATCTTGCTGACTTGCCGGGGCGTCCACAGGCAGGAGCCACATGGGGATTACCATTCCCAAGAACCACTCGGCCGCAGTCATCCAAAGATAAACTGCGTGTTCGCCATAAAACCCGCCAGGCACAGTCTGGTGTTCGAAGTTCATCATGCCGGTCAGTCTCGCGTGCCATATCACTAACGCGATGGAAATGGCCGTCAGGGTTGCCGCGATGATCCACAGTGTCCGGCTTCGATCCAGGTAAGCCCTGACCAGCAATGTCAGCGACATCAATCCTGTCAGAGCGTTATGCCAGTGAGTGACTTGCTGGGTGACGAATCCCTGTTCAACACTCCCCAGGACTTCAGTGCCGATAGGGACAACGACCACGGCATAGAACGTCAATCCACCCCACCAGACAGACCACAACACCAGCAGCAACAGACTTTTCACTGCGTGCCGCTGGGGCGTCCACCAATGTCGCAAACTTTCGGCGTTCGTGGATTTCTCAACATTCATAAACAACACCTGAGTTTCCCCTGCCTCGAAGACGCCCTTTTCTGAAAGCGTTATACAGATGCGCGATCGGCAACGCCAACCAAGGTGAAACTCTGCGAGAACTGTCTGACCTATGTTCTCAATGATTTGCTAGAGGATCCAATGACGCAGTTCTGCACTGTCGAATACTCGTCAGGGAAGTCGGATGTGGACAACTTCCGACTATGATGGCCGCCAACGTCACTTTATGCCGGTTGCCATGTCTCTGCAGGGCAATTCCGGCCTGAGTCCTTGTATTCAGTCAGTCTACCAACTTGACTGGAATCTCTAGCTCCATCTGCTCGCCATTGACTGTCAATTTCAAGCGAGATGATTCGACGTCTCCATAGCGTTTGGGCAGCTTCACCCGGGACGTGAATCGTTTTCACGTGATGCGAGATCGAGAATTCTGCAAACCTGGCCGCTGTTCGGCAGATTTTCGGCTCGCGATCATTGAGTTCAGCCGGGCTGTAGCTGCTCGATTCACGTGCCACAACTCACGCTGTAAAAGCGAGTTACAAGCATTGGGTGCAGTTGAGCCGGGCAGTTTTGCGATGCAAATCAGCTCGCGGCAAAAAAACTTTCGCTGATTGTCGATTTCCGCTGTCGTCACTCGACGATTGGATGAGGCAATTGAAATCGTTGGATAAGTGAGGACTCCATGCAGACCACTCAATCGACTCTGAGGTCAACTGCTGAACCGCCGGAACTCAAACTGATGGCATGCTGCTGTACTGGCGGGCAATCGGCCAAGTGCAGTTCCAGATGGCTGCGGTTCGCCAGTGGCTTGCTACCGATCTGCCTGTTGGCTGCCGTTCCCAAGTGCCCGGCCTGTGTGGCGATGTATTTCTCCATGGGAACCGGAATCGGCTTGTCGGTCACTGCGGCATCACAATTGCGGTTGGGAATGATTGTCAGTTGCCTGGTCGCTTTGGGTCTGGTCTGTCTGATTGGTTGGCGATCGACACACAGAACCGTTGGCTAGCGCCAAGCCGCTCACCAGCGAAATCTATAACGATGGCATCGGTCCGAATTTCGAAACCGTTTGACTTTCCGAATTCAATGAACACAACAAGGAAACATCATGGAAAACACCATCGCCCATCCTGAAGTCGTCTCGCGGATTGACTGGCTGGCTGAGCGTAAGACATTGTTAGATGCCGAGAAAGAATTGACGAAGCACTCGGATCGCGTGAATGCTCAGCGTCGTCGGCTGTCCATGGTGAAACTCGAGAAAAAGTACACTTTCAACGACGACAACGGCAAGGTCAGCCTGCTCGACTTGTTCGAGGCCCGCCGACAACTGATCGTCTACCACTTCATGTTCGATCCAGACTGGGACAAGGGCTGTCCGGGCTGCACGGGATTGGTCAATTCCCTGGGCGATTTGTCGATGCTTGGCAAACGCAACACAAGTTTCGTGTTGATCTCACGAGCTCCGCTGGAGAAGCTGCAACGTTACAAGAAAGAACAGGGCTGGGACTGGCCGTGGTACTCATCGTTTGAGTCGGATTTCAACTACGACTTTCATGTCACGCAAGATCACACCATCGTCCCGATCCAGTACAACTACCGGCAGCAAGCAGAGCTCGAGGCTCGGAAGGCGGTCGAACCCTATTTCACCAAGGGCGAAACACACGGCTTGAGCGTCTTCTTTCAGCTAGACGACGCGGTATATCATACGTATTCGACATACGCTCGCGGCTGCGAAAGCGTGACCGATGCTTACCGGCTGCTCGATATGACCCCCTACGGACGGCAGGAAGATTTCGAAGATTCCCCCGCCGGGTGGCCCCAGAAACCGACGTATGGTTCGTAGTCAACACCGTGGCCCACGCTGCCAGCGTCGGCGTCTGATAGCACAATGCTTCTCATTTCAATCCTGGAATTTGTCAATGAAATACATGCTCTTGATCTACAGCGAAGAAAACTCCTGGACCGAGGCGGAACGCCAGGAATGTTTCAAGGAATCACAGCAATTGCAACGTGAACTGGAGGCTCAAGGCCAGTTCCTGGCGGCCGCACCGCTGCTGCCGTCGGTCCTGTCGAAATGCGTGAAGGTCCGTCAGGGGAAGCGACACATCACGGACGGACCCTTTGCAGAGACGCACGAACAGATCGGCGGCTATTTTCTGGTCGAGGTTCGCGACCAGGATGAAGCCATCGCCATCGCGGCCCGCATTCCCGTGGCCCGCAAAGGAACGATTGAGGTCCGGCCTCTTTATGATCTCTGCGGGACACCTGCGAGCCCCGGAAATGTGCATCATGCCCCTTAGCATCACGAATGCCGGCTGCGGGCGGTGTTCTCGGGCTTACTTGGCGATCTCGCCGGCCTTCGACAGCATCTCTTCCAACCGGCCATAGGCGACAATCTTCCCCGAGCGGTCGACGACGAAGGTCATGGGAATCTGCTCCACGGCAAACTTTTCGAACAAGTCTCCCCAGGAGCGGTGTCCGTCTTTTTCAATGCGGTCGATGATGATGGGATAACCGAGCTTGCTGTCGGTCGCCGCTTTCTTGATTTTTTCGGGATCGGTGCCCGCAGCGTGAATGCCGAGAATGACGCGGTCGGTCGTACCGTTGTCCTGGTAGGCTTTATGAATCTCAGCCAAGCGTTCGAGATCGGCGGCACACGGTCCGCACCACACCGCCCAGAAATCGATCACGACAACCTTCCCGGCCAGGTCCTTCCACGACAGCGGCGCAGAATTGAGCCAGGTTTCTTTCGGTAACTCGGGAGCTGGTTGTCCGATCAACGCGGCAAGCGCCTGCTCACGACGGTCAGTCTCTTCTTTATTGACCTTGGCTTTCTGTCGCAGTTCCAGCAAGGCTTCCGGCGAGATCTCAATCGGGCCCGCGTTCGCTTGTTTGAATTGACCCAGGAATTTGCCATTCTCGTCCTGGACTGTCACCTGGCTCCCCGCAGGCGCATCCAGCTTGAAGAAGTCATCGCGAACAATTGTGAAATCGGTCTCCGGTTTCGACGCCGTAATATCATAGCGCCATTGCAGGGCAATTTGATTTTGAACGAGCCCGTCCCTACTGAAACCCTGAAATGCGAGTTGCGTTGCTTTGAGAGGAAACCACATTCCCGGCCGTAATTCGCACCAGTCCTCGACATAACACACACCGGTCGGCAACGTCGCATTCCGGCGGGAATCATGCCATTGGCGGCGAACAACGATCAAATTGCGATCGCGGGCCAACCACAGCAGGAAGGAGTGACTTCCGACTGTATTGCATTTCAACTTGTGACAATGCAGTTCACCGAGCTTCTCGTCACCGACATATTCCACGGTCATCGCATATCTATTAACGACATCAGACCAGCCGGACCGCAGGAATGTGGACAATGATTGCACATGGCGTTCGTTGCGGAAGATCAGCGTATGGGGCCGAACGGCGTGCAGTCGGTCACTTTTTCCCAACTTCATTCCGACCTGACTCGACGCTGCACCGGCGGCAGCGCCCCATTCGGAACGAACGACCTTTCCATCGTCATTTTCCCGATAAGATTGTTCAGTATTCTTGCCGTCCGCAGTCTTGCCGGTTTGTTTTTCATCATAGGACGACCGGTCTCGGGAAACCGTGGTCCGTGTTTCCTTGGCATAACCCAAATAGGATCCTCCCGACAGGTCTGACTTATTGAGGAACGTGTAGCGTTCGTGCGTCGTGACCATGTATTGATCATATTTCCGCTCTTCCTCGGCGAGTCGATTGAGGATGGAATCGAGCGTCGTCCCCGCTGCGGCCTCGACCGCCACCGGATGATGGGGGCTATCGGCCAGTCGGTGGTCGGCCCCAATCCGGAACTTGGGCAGCGTGGCGGGGACCACGGGGCGAATGAAAATCCCATCTCGCAAATCGGGATTCAGGGTAACCGTGTCAACACTGAAGCTGTAGAGGTACTGGTATTGATCTTCTGCCGGTTTCGCTGTCGGTGGCCGGGCTTCCAGCTCCACCGCAGTAGGCACCCAGACACCCTCGCCAAGTTCTCGCCACTTCGTGACATGCGATGATTCCCCGGTAACCTCCTGTCCTTTTTGCATCGATGCGGTCTGGGTTCGAGCCACGTGCAGGTTTCGGTCCTTGGCCAACCACAGGTACTGAATGGTGGGATCCCCTTTCGAATAGTACCACCGCTTGACGCGCACTTTGAAACTGGCCAATCCCTCAACCGTCTCTTCGCCTGCGAGCTCTGCTTCCACCTTGTTGAACTCATAGGTCGAACCCCCTTCGACAGGGAACCGCCCGGCCTTGGGTTCCTGTTTCACCGCGTCGGTCCCACTTAGATAAACCGAGAGCGGGAAGTTGACGCGCAGCAGGTACATCCCCCAGGTATGAGGTGGCAACATCCGCGGTGATTCGACGCGTCCCTCGTAGGTCGTCGAACTGCTGCCTTCCTCGATGGAGGTCGTTGTTTCTCCATCAAACACAAACAATTGGCGTCCAGTCACTTTCTCGCCCGTTGTCAGTGAGGTGACCTCTTCACCTTCAAAACGGAATCGATCGTTCCGCACGATTTGCTGATTCGTTTCCGAAATCGAGCGTACCGCCAACCCACCAAAATCAAAACCGCCTCGATTGGGGCGTGGCTTAGTCGGCGGAACGATCTCCAGCCCGGTCTTAAGCGAGGCCTTATAGTGAAGAAACCGAGCTTCTTGCTCGCGCACCAAGGCGATCAACTGTGAGAGCTGGGTCACGGCCGCCGCGGCCTTCGTAGAATTGGCCGCTGCCGGCTTCTCCGACGCTTGATCTTCAGCACTCAATTTGGCTACGCCCACAGCGGCCATTGTCCACCAGAGGAGTACCAATGCGACCGCGGACGACGGGGGATTCCGGTGCAGACGATCAACGACGGCATTTGCCATGTGCGTTTCCTTGAAAGGTGAAATCCTCGTAGCCGCTTTCGTCAGGATCTATTCGTGTCATTTGTGTGATTCGTGGTTCTTCTGCTTAGAAACTTCTCACCCCCGAATCACACAAATGACACGAATTGGAACGAACAACTCGGTTGACAAGTAGTTTTGTTAGGGACTCTAAGCCAACACCTGCTTGAACACTTTGTGGTGCTCGACGCCGGTGAGTTTCTGGTCCAGCCCTTGATAGAAATAGCTCAGCTTTTCGTGGTCCAACCCAAGCAAATGCAAAATCGTGGCGTGCAGATCCGAAACATGGCAGCGGTCCTCGACGGCATTGAATCCGACCTCATCGGTCGCCCCAATCGCCTGCCCGCCCTTTACTCCGCCCCCCGCCAGCCACATCGTAAAGCCCTGCCAATTGTGATCGCGGCCCGGCTTGCCCAAGCCTTCGCTCGTTGGGGTCCGACCAAATTCACCGCCCCACACCAGCAGTGTGTCTTCCCACAGTCCCGTACGTTTGAGATCTGTGATCAAGGCGGCAATCGGTTGATCTGTCTCGCCCGCGTGCAACTGATGATTCGTAATACAGTTATTATGTCCGTCCCAGGTATCTTCGATGTGACCGCCGCCTGAATAAAGTTGCACGAAACGGACGCCCCGTTCCAGCAAGCGGCGAGTCGTCAAACATTTGCGGGCAAAATCAGCCGTCCGCGGTTGATTCAAACCATACATCTCCCGCGTCTGCGGTGACTCCTTCTCCAGATCGACCACATCCGCGGCCGAGGTTTGCATGCGATACGCGAGTTCGTAGGACATGATCCGCGCCGCCAACTCCGAGTTGCCCGGTCGCTCGCGTAGATGCTCCTCGTTCAATGTCTTTAACAGGTCGAGCGTTTTCCGTTGCGTCTGGTCCGTCGTCCCTTCAGGCGTCGCCAGATCCAGCAACGGGGAGCCACCACTGCGGAACAGCGTTCCCTGATAAGCTGCCGGCATGTAACCCGCTGTCCAGTTTGAAGCACTGCCGATCGGGCCGCCACGAGGATCAGTCATCACAACGAAGCTCGGCAGGCTTTCGTTCATCGTTCCCAGCCCATAGCTCAGCCACGATCCCAGGCAGGGTTTGCCGATCAACACGCTGCCGGTATTCATTTGCAGGCAACCCGATGCATGCGCTGCTGTATCCGCGTGCATCGAACGAATCACGCACAAATCATCGGCGTATTGAGACAGGTGCGGATAGAGACTGCTGATCGGCAGACCGCTTTTTCCATACGGTTTGAATTCAAACGGTGAGTTCATCAAATGACCCACCGGCCGCCCATTGGAACCGACCACCGCCGGTCCCTTATAGGCCGTGCCGTCATATTTCTTGAGAGCCGGCTTGGGATCAAACGTGTCAACCTGACTCGGGCCGCCGTTCATGAACAGGAACACGACCCGCTTGGCGCGAGCCGCAAAATGGGGTGGCTTTGCGGCGAGGGCATATTCGGCTAAAGGCGATTTCTCGGCGGCCGGCAACTGGTTGTAGAACCCGTCACGGCTGAGCAAATCGATCAAGGCGAGGCCGGCAAAGCCGCCTCCGACCTGCCACAGGAATTCGCGTCGCGTGCGACCGCACGGGGTCTGGTTTGGTCGAAAACGTGGTGATGCCATGTTGTATTCCACCGCAATTTAGCGTCCGCAAACCTGTAGCCTGACTCTCTGTGTCGTGAGCATTTCACGTCGAACCTCCCGACTCGGAGAGTCAGGCTACAGAATCAATCCGTATACGCAAACTCATTCAAATTGAACAACGCCCGGCACATCTGCACCAACGCCTGATGTCCATCGATCGGAGGTTGTCGTGCCTCCTGCAAAAACTGCAACATTGTCGCAACCTCATGTTCCGTGGGTTCTCGACACAGGGTCAACCGCCAAGCCAACACAATTTGTGCGCGTCGATCGGCGCCGGCCTCTCGTTCCACGCGTGCTGCGAGGTGTTGGGACTGGCGATTGACAAAGTCTCCATTGAGCATAGCCAGCGCCTGGGGAGCCACGCTGGTCACGTTGCGTTGCGCGGCGGAACGGGTGGTGTCGCACAGATCCAGGACTTCCAATAACGGGACGACCATCGAACGTTTGATGAATGAGTAAACCGTCCTGCGGGACGCGTCTCGTTCATCGAACGGCTTCCAAATGGCATTCGGATCGCTGTGTCCTTCCAAGGCCTGTCGCGGCACGAAGGGATACATGCTCGGGCCACCCATCTGGCGATTGAGCTGGCCTGTCGCGACCAGCATGGCATCGCACAGGGGTTCGACATCCAGCCGCCGATAGGGCATGCGCCAGAGGCGATCGTTCGTCGGGTCTTTCGCTCCATATTCGGCATTCCAGGCTTTGCTCATCCGGTATGAGTTACTGGTGAGGATTAACCGATGCAGTTTCTTTAAGGACCAGCCCCCTTCGTTCACAAACCAGTCCGCCAGCCAATCGAGCAGTTCGGGATGGGTTGGCGAATGGCCCATCACTCCATAATCACTGGGTGTGCGGACCAATCCCTCGCCAAAATGAAATTGCCAGACCCGGTTCACGATGACCCGCGCGGTCAACGGATTCTCACGGCTGGCGATCCAGTTGGCGAGTATCAATCGGCGTTGAGAAGTTGCGGTAGTGCTGGCCGGGAACGGGGGCTGTTTCGTGACCAGCACCCTTGGCAAACCGGGTTCCGCAACGGTGCCCGGCGCGGTGGCTTTGCCTCGCAGCAAGACATTCGTGACGGGCGGATTCGGTCGAGGTTCGGTGAAGAAATAGCCCCGCGGCAAGTCGGGCGTCGTCGCGCGAAGTTCCTGTTGCTGACGTTCGAACTCTCGAATTTCCCTACGTGTCGCTTCAGGCAAGGCCGCCGTGACTTCCAGGTCCAG
This sequence comes from Planctomycetaceae bacterium, assembly GCA_028291605.1. GTDB lineage: Bacteria > Planctomycetota > Planctomycetia > Planctomycetales > Planctomycetaceae > JAKFVC01. The sequence continues at coordinate 25,302 of JAQGHS010000177.1, forward strand.
GGCAGCTTGATGTTGCTGCACCAGTTTCTTCTGGGCATCGTTGCGCTTGTCGGGAACTGCTTGGAATGCAGCTACTGCTTCGGCTGGCAGTTTGCCGGAATACGCAGTCAGAAAAATCGTTTGAATGGCGGTTCGCCGCTGATCGATTTCATGCTGGCGTTCTTGAATGGCTTGATCGCGAGCAGCCTCTCTCGCGAGTTGTTCGCGACTACCGGCTGGCGAGCCTAGATCCGCGCGTCCGGCTTGTGGTCGCTGCAGCGTGTTGAAGATCGCCGCCATCCGGTAATAGTCCAGCGTGCTGTACGGCTCGAACTTGTGGTTGTGGCACCGGGCGCAAGCCAACGTCATCCCGAGGAAGACTTGAGACGTCGTATTGACCATGTCTTCCAGTTGTTCGTAGCGATCTTCTTTGGGGTCGGCAGGTTCATCGTCCCATGGGCCGAGTCGATAATACCCCGTGGCGATGACGGTCTCCGTAGAGGCATCCGGTAATTCGTCTCCGGCGAGTTGCTCCAAGATGAAGCGGTCGTAGGGCTTGTCTTGATTGAGGGACTGAATGACGTAATCCCGGTAGCGCCAGACGTTCGGCTTGGTCCCATCGCGTTCGTAGCCGTTGGTCTCGGCATAACGGACCAGATCGAGCCAATGGCGGCCCCAGCGTTCGCCATACTCTGGGCGTGAAAGCAATTGGTCGACAAGCTGGTCGAAGCGTTCCGCGGCACCTTCGGGCATACCTGCCAGTGACTGTTCTTCGAGATTCGGCGGCAAGCCGATGACATCCAGATACATCCGCCGCAACAGTTGCGGAGCCCCCGCGGGAGGATTGGGACGCCATTGATGGCCTTCCAATTTCGCGAGAACGAACGCGTCGATCGGATTTCGGACCCAGCCCGCATCGGCGACCTTAGGTATTGGGGGCCGCACAACCGTTTTGAACGACCAGTGATCGCGATCGGAGGGTTTCACGAACGCGTCGTAGTCATCGGCAGTCGGTGGACCGGCTGTCGGCTTGGGCTCCTCGGCGGCCAGGTTGGAAAGGAACAGGACGAGTCCCAACAGACTCAACCTGAATCTCGATCGGCGTTTGTTGTCAGCTTGCCTGGTGGACCGCATGTTGAGTGATTCCTGCATTTTCACGATCCAGGTGAGCCGGGTGCCGTAAATCAAATGGTACTCGCTGTGTGGCCATCGTGAGCGGCACGGCGCTAGCCGCCGGTTCTTTCATATTTGACGTCGTCCCGAAGAACCGGTGGCTAGCGCCATTCCGCTCACGAACGGAATGTCATCTGACATCCCGTATCCAGAACGCGTCATCAATCGTCTCGTTGCTGAATCTGCGTGGTATAAGATACAACTCACGCAACAAACTTGATCCCCCATTGTGGGTAGTCGGTCTCGGCAATTCAATCGCGGATCGCCACTGTTCAGTCTGTGCCAGAAGGAAGTATTCCCGTGAGTGCACGCATCCTTGCTCGGTTTGCCTACAAGGACTTCGAATACCAGGACGAATTTGACAGTCCCCTGCTGCTCGGACGGCAGCGATCCGCCGACGAGCCGTGTTTTCAGAAGCAGCGTGAAGGCACCGGTTGGCGGATGGCCGTCGCCGCACTGCAAGACCGAGGGGTGTCGCGTCTGCACGCTCTAGTGGAACCACTGGCTGGCAACCGGGTGAAGATCACCAATGTCAGCGAGGCGAATGTGATCTATGTGGCCGAGATGCCGCCCAAGCAGATGATTCCTCAGGCGATCGAAGTCCGAGAATTGCCGGTCGCCTTCACCTTGGGCGATATGTTGATCAAGCTCTCGTCTGTGCTGACGGAGTCTCAGGCCACGGATGAAGCGTATCAATCATTACCCTACGCGACGTTGAGTCCCAAGAGTGCGGTGATGCGGCGGCAGATCGATCCGTCGTCACTGCAGCCCAGTGCTGCCACCGAATCCGACGTCAAGACGTTACTCCGCTGGCTTCCGGCGCTGACTCATCTGCTCCAGAGTGCAGCGACCACCGACGAGTTCTTTCAACAGGCAGTGGTCTTGCTGTTGGAGTTCGTGACTCTCGATTGGGCCACCGTCGTTCTGTACGACAATTCCAAGTTCGGAAATCCCTGGAAAAGCGTGGCCGAAATGCGAGGTCCGTCGTTCGCCGGTGATGCCGAGGTGAAAACACCCAGCCGAACCTTACTGACACGATTACTCGCCGAGAAACGGACGATTCGTTACGTCCCGATTCCTACCGTGGCCTCAGTGGAGAGCTTGTCGGGCATCGATTCAGTCGTGGCCGCGCCGATTCTCAGTGAGTCCGAAGAAGTCATCGGTGCCTTGTACGGTGAGCGGAGAATCATTCCCGGCATTTCGGCCCGGCAGGCGATCTCCGAGTTAGAAGCCCAGCTGGTAGATACACTCGCCTCGGGAGTGGCCGTGGGACTTGAGCGACAACGACAGTCCAAGGCGGCGTGGGAGGCTCAGGTGCAGTTCGAACAGTTTTTTACGCCGCAACTGGCCATCGAATTGAGGAAAGATCCGGAGTTGCTCCGCGGCCGCGATGCTCAAGTCACGCTGTTATTTTGCGATATCCGGGGCTTCAGCCGGATCAGCCATCAATTGGGACCGGCGAAAACGGTGGACTGGATCGTCGATGTCATGCGCGAGTTGTCGGAGTGTGTGCTCGATCATGAGGGCGTGCTGATTGACTATATTGGTGATGAAATCATGGCGATGTGGGGAGCCCCGGCGAGCGAACCCCGGCACGCCGCGCTGGCCTGCAAGGCGGCGCTCGACATGCTGGATCGTCTGCCGGATATGAGTGCTCGGTGGAAGCCCATCCTGGGTTCTGACTTTGGATTCGGAATCGGCTTGAATTCCGGCAGTGCCTACGTGGGAAACACGGGGACGGTCTGGAAGTTGAAGTACGGACCGCTCGGCCCCGAAGTGAATCTGGCCAGTCGGGTGCAGGGTGCGACCAAATATCTGAAAGTCGATCTACTGGTGACTGCGGCGACCAAGCAGCTTCTGCCGAACGACATCCTGACACGAAAGGTCTGTTCGGTCAGGGTCATCAATATCCCGGACGCGGTTGAACTCTATGAAGTTCAACGCAACGCGACGAACGATTGGAAAGAATTGACGCGCAGCTATGAAGAGGCGCTTAATCTCTTCGAACGGCAGCAGTTTCACCGTGCGGTGAAGATTCTGGGGGCGATTCTCAACGACTATCCACACGACGGACCATCGATTGTCCTGCTCTCGCGGGCGTCGAAGGAGCTCGTCGAACCGAGCGTGCATTTCGATCCGGCATGGGAATTGCCAGGGAAATAACGTTCGTAATTGGAGCGCCGTAAGCCGGACGCGGTCAATGGGAGGGCGAGGCTCCTGCCGAGC
>JAQGHS010000192.1 GCA_028291605.1 Planctomycetaceae bacterium
TCCGCAACCGAACCCAGCAGCAAACGCTGCACGCCGTGGCGTCCATGAGACGGCATCACAACCAGGTCGGCCTTGATGCTTTGCGCGTACTCGGCGATTTGCAATCCAGGATCCCCTTCGCGGACCACGGACGTGATCTCCCCGATGGAATGCTGCTTCAAATAAGTGGCGAGGTAATCCCGAGCTGCGCTCAAGCGGGACTCGACATCTTCGACCGCCCAGGCTTCGCCGACGGTAATCGTCGTCAACGGCACGACCACGTGGACGATATGCACATTCGCGGGGGACTCGACCATTTCCAGCGCCGTTTGAATCGCTTCCAGCGACTGCTCCGAGAAATCAACCGGAACCACAACGTTTTTCTTCGGTAGCCAACTCATGATGTGTGTACTCCTGAGAGAGAAGTCGCCGGCTGGCGTAGGAGGCGATATTCCGACATGAGATTTTTCGACGCGGTCTACCTCCTATTATAACCAGAAATGATGAACAAGTCGCGGGCATGCGATGAACACAGATTGGATTCGCGTTCGACGGGTGAAACAAAAATCGGCGTTCCCTAAAGGAATACCCAGCCGATCCCAGTGGCGTAAGCCCCGGGATTCTTCGTCGTAGGATGGGCACTCTTGCCCGTCTCTTTTGATGGCGCGAGTTGGATTGCAAGACGAAGGTCGCGGAGTACCGCGAAGACGGGCAAGAGTGCCCATCCTACAGGCCTAGGAATTGGGAGCCTGCGCCACCCGACTCGCCTAGCCGATTCATTTTGGCAAACGCGGTTCGACCTTCCAATATGCCGGCAAGCTGGGCTTCGTCGCAATCAGAATCTCACGAATTGCGGTGCGGTCTGCGGTGCTCAGATGAGCAAACTCGGGTGTTGAGTCCTTGCCATTGAGCACGTCCCACATACGTTGCAGTACGTAGTCGCGCACGTCGGCTGGCAGCGCATCGAACACCGGAGAATAAACCAGATAGCTGCACGGATACTTGAAGAGTCGCGTTTGCAGATCGAAATCTCGCAGAGACCTCCCCTGGGTGTCTCGCGGTCCCTGTTTCGCAAATTGATCGGTGAAACCTGCAGTCCCTTTGATCGGCGACTGCAGTCGAGCTTCGCCGGAAAACAGGAGGTATTTCACCAGAGGATCCCCGACGCTGCGAATGCGCGACAACGTGCTGGCCCAGCGATGGCCAGGCGGTTCCTTGAGTTCGAGGTTGAGTTGAGCTTGATAGTGCAGTGCCTGGCGCGTTGAAAAATTCGCTTGAATGATCAGGTTGTGAGCCATCGCCTGATGCTCGAGAACCATCAACGCGACGATATCGCTATGCGGAGTCAGGTAGGGTTTCAAGTTCAGGCGCGGCGTCAAATCCGTGACATTGAGCCCTTGCGAATTGTCGATTTCTTCGGGCTCTTTCTTTCCATGAATGATCAGATTTCCCAGATGTTTGTGCGTCCCATGCTCACCGGAGACATACCAGCCGCCCCAGCGTTTTTCGATGGGGCTGGTCTGGTCGATGCGAAAACTGCCCGAGGAGAGAATGGGAAAGCCGCCGGCATCGGGATAAACCGACCGGACCAGATTTCCGGGCACGCCGTGCGATTGCGATGACCCGTGGCACAAGAGGCAACTGTCGGTTTGCCTCACGAACTTGGGTTGCGCATCCGGGCGTTGCTCCAGGGTGTAAAACACCATCCCGAGTTGCGGATCAACGGCCGAGATCTCCAGCACTTCCCCTTCCCGGCAGAACCCGACGTAGACCTCATCATTGAAATAGACGGCACGTGGGGTTTCAGGGGTGATGCACTGGCGTTGCAGACTGGTCTTCGAAAACACCAGCATCTGCGTCGTGGGTGACACTTGAAGTTCGCTCAAGACACTTTGCAAGTACCCGGATGAGTCGGTGTACTTCAACGTCGTTTCGGCTTGATCGAGTCGCTTCTGCAGGCGAGAGATGCAATCGCGCGGTTGCGTTGTCCCGTAGTTGATCGGTTCCCGATCAAAATCATCGCCAACGGAAACCGACGGCTGAGTCAGCGCAAGGACGGTCATGAGCACTGACAGACCGACGTAACGCATTCCTGGTTCCTCCGGCAACGACTCAACTGACAGAATCAACCTGTCCTCATTATCCACGCACGGTCTAGACAGCCGACTTGGCAGGCGGCAAACCCTGATAATGGCGGGTGATCAAGTCATTTTGAACCCACAGCAGCTTGTTGAAGGCGCGAACAGTCTGCACTGTCGTGTCATGATCGAGCCCCAGACTGAAGATCGTATTAATCAGTGCGTCAGAAACAAATCCCATCAAGGCATTCATCTGAACCAAAGGCACTGAGAGCTCGGCGCTACCCGCCAGCGGCGTGTGCATTTTTCCGACCATATCCAGATATTCGATCATCTTGCCATCGTACGCTCGGGTCACCAGTGCAGCGAGGTAACGAGCCAGGTGGCCTTTCCGGAACTTGATGAGTTCATGGTCCAGAGTCAACGACTCCAGGCTGGTTGGCACCGCTCCCTCATATCCCGTTTGGCGCGGCACAAAATGACGTTTCGTGGCATCGTAGTTAAACAGTTTCACATAGACTGCATCAACCAGCCCTGGAACCAGCGGAGCCAACAACGGTGCCGCGCCGTGAATGGCGACAATGTCCGCAGCGCCGAGGCCCATGAACTCGGTCAAATAGTTGAAGCGATACCCGACATCCGTTTCCAATTGCCGTTCGTTAATGTGCTGCATAATAAGCCCTAGCAAGTTGACGTTGACCCGACACCGTGTGATAATTGGACAAACACGTCCAGTTAACAACAAGAATAGCAGCCAGTAATTGGATGTCAACGTCCACTTATCAAGAATTTGGCGGGAGTCTATGTTTTCCCAAACTGTCGAGTATGCTTTGCGAGCAGTCTGTTTTCTGGCGGGGCAAGCACCTGAAGCGCGGACGACAGACCAGATCGCAACCGCCACTCGTGTTCCTAAAGCCTATTTATCAAAAGTCTTACAAGGATTGAGCCGCGGCGGAATCGTTCATTCGCAACGGGGCTTGGGTGGAGGGATCACCCTCGTTAAGACACCAGACCAGCTAACGGTGCTGGAGGTTGTGAATGCGGTGGATCCCATCTGCCGCATTCAGGAATGCCCCTTGGGCCTGGCGGCACACGGAGTCCGGTTGTGTCCGCTCCATAAGCGGATGGACAACGCACTCGCCCAGGTAGAGGCGTCGTTTCGCGAGTCCACTCTGGCCGAAATCCTGGCGGAACCCAGCGAGAGTATTCCGCTGTGTGATTTTCCGATGCCGCACAACGAAGCAGAAGTCTGTGCAGATCCATGTTGACCCGTCCCACGATTGAGCGGGCGTTGGAATTTGGTAGTATGCGTTGTTCGCCGCTCCTCAGACTTGGTCACACAACAGCATGTCAGAAGATCTTCTCAATTATCCCCCAACAGTGATCGTCGTCCACCCGCGCGAGAACCGAAAAAAGTGTTCGGTGGAGCCACTGCGCGGTCGCGCTGGATTTGAGTTCTCGCAATACCATGCGAATTCTCCGGCCGTTCTTCCCGAGGGTCAATACGTTCGATTGGGGATCGGCGGCCCCTTGTTGAGTCCCGCGGACAACTCACTGGGCTTGCTGGTCCTGGACGGAACCTGGCGCTGGGCAGAAGCCATGGAAGCACAGTATCAACACGTTCCAGTCCGCAGTTTGCCCCCGTGGCAGACCGCCTATCCGCGTGTTTCAAAAGTTTTTGAAGACCCCGCCACCGGCCTCGCCACGATTGAGGCCATCTGGCTGGCGTACTGGTGCCTGGGGCGCGATACTTCCGGCCTGCTGGATCAATATCGCTGGGGCAAGCAGTTCCTGGAACTGAATCGAGACCAGTGGCAGTCGGTAGCTGATTCCACAAGCTGAAATGTGACAAATAGTTACATCATCGCTTTCTTGACTCGACAGGCACGGTCGAAATCAACAGAATAAAAGCATCAAGCTAACCCGCACGGCGGGAGTTCTGATTTGCCGATAATCGACGGTTTCAGCACCATTTGCCAAGAGTCTCCGCAGCGGGTGGGAGATTCAGCCGATACAGAAAATCAAACATTCCGTTCGTTGTGGGAGCGAGTCAACATGTCCGAATCCGTAGCTACTGCCGAATCTCATGCCGCCGAGGCTGTTGCTCCGGAAGAGCCATTTGATCGGGCGGATATTTCCACGTTTCGTGCCGACGACGCGGAAGCTGGCACCAATATCTGCAAATTGCTGGTGGCGTTCTTTTTCTATTCGCTGCTGGCGATGGCGTTCGTCACCTGGTGGGCATTCACTGCAATGAAAGCCAATCACTCGGAAGCACCTGTCGCGGAAGCACACGCCACGCACTAGACCGTTGCCCGACGCCCTGTAGCCTGACTCTGGAGAGTCAGGCTACGTCAGATGTTCTCGCGCAATATCTGCCCAGGGGCCGCGCTGATCGAATTTCAGATACGCCTCCCAATGTGGCTTCGCGCCCGGATGGTCGCCCTGCCGCGTCAAGGCTTGGGCAAGATGCCAATGGGCGTCGGGGTAATCCTCGTGCAGATTCAGCGCGATCCGAAACGCGTGCTTGGCTGATTCCCATTCTTGACGCTCGGCATAGACGCACCCCAATTGTGTCCACGCCTCCAGATAGTTCGGCTCCAGTTCAACCGCCATGTGGTAGCGCTCGAGTGCCCCGGCGAGATTTTCCTGTCGGAACAGCGTATCAGCTAACTGAAAATGGACTTCCGCGTGATCAGACCATTCCAGCAGGCAGAGCCGAAACGCTTCGACCGCGTCTGACAGCCGGTTTTCTTCCAAGTGTCGATTGGCCAGCCGAAACCAATCTTCTGCCGACAGTTTCTCAAGAGCCGGCTCCTCGGACTGGGCGATGGACACAGTCGCGGGGGAGGACTCGTCGGTGTCGCTTTCGGGCGCTGCATCGAAATCAAACAGCCGCTGTCCAGAACGAGGATCCAGCGGTCCAGATTCGTCGCGGTAGACCAGTTCGCCATCGTCCGCCAGCAATTCCAACTGGGCCAGCGGTCGCTCTGTTCCTCCCAGCCAATGCCGCAGATGTTTCAGGCTCTCGATAATCTGCCGCCGGGAAACGCCACTTTTCAAGAGTTCATGCAAGCGGCGCGCACTGGCCACCTCGTGAAAATCAAAGTAGGCAAGTCGCATCACCTGCTTCACGGGCCGAATCAGCCCGCACCGTTCCCAGCCGCGAATGGCCGTGACCGGGACATCCAGCATCTGGCTGAGCATCGCCGGCGTGTAGTGCCGCCGGACTTCGTCAATCCGATCATGCAGACCGAGAATCCCCAGCCAGTCGGATTCGCTGACGATCCGAATCGCGAGTCCCTCGTCGCGATAACGATTAGCTTGTTCCAGTTTCACCGACGGCGTGCCGTCCGATTCCAGTGGCCAGCCCTCTTCCCCGATGACCAGCATCGTGGTGTGTTTGCTGACGTGCTGTGAGGCCGTCCCGCCGTGTGCCTCGGCCAGTTGGCTGGCCTGGCGGTGCGTCATCGAGGCCAACGTCCCCGTGAACGCCACGCGCTCACCCTGCAGGGTTGGTTGCGAAGGCAGATTGGCGGTGGTTTCAGTCATGAATCAGTTGAATTTGATGTGAGTGTCGCGGTGAATCATTTCGTCGCACGTCAGTTCGATTGAGCATACCCGTCTCGCGGCCGGGTGAGTAGCCTTGGGATGGAACTCCGGTATATACTTACGGTCGACTGGACCGATCCAATTTCCGGGCGACCGTGGCATCGGCTGCGGCTGATGGGGTGACGGAATCAGCCGCTGGGCGCTAGCCCACGGTTCGGATTAAAGTCCAAGTCTCGATCGCAATTGAAACCGGACGCTAGCGCGTTCCGGCTGATAGGCTCAGGAGTAATCAGCCCCGGTTTGTGTTGCGTCCCAATTCGACCATTGAAAGAGTCGAATGGTCAACTGAATCCTTTTCCCAGGGTATCGCTACCGCTCAACCCCGGGCTAATCGCTGCCACCCCTGCCGGGGTGAAGGCAAAAGACATACGCTAATTGAAAGGTCAGGTTCTTTGATGTCCGCGCTCCAAACTGCCGATCCCGCCCTCTGGTCCGCCCTGAAACACGAACAAGTTCGTCAGGTTGAAGGACTGGAACTGATTGCCTCGGAAAACTACACGAGTGCTGCGGTGTTGGAAGCTGCCGGAACGATCCTGACGAACAAGTACGCCGAGGGCTATCCCGGCCGCCGATACTATGGCGGATGCGAATATGTTGATGTGGTAGAAACCCTGGCTCGCGATCGCGCCAAGCAGTTGTTCGGAGCCGAGCACGTGAACGTCCAGCCCCACTCGGGTTCGCAAGCCAACATGTCGGTCTATCTGACCGTGCTCAAACCTGGCGATACGTTCCTGGCGATGAACCTCGCCCATGGCGGCCACCTCACGCATGGGATGAATCTCAACTTCTCTGGCCAACTCTACAACGCAGTGCATTACGGCGTGCGAGAAGACGATCATCGCATCGACTTCGACGCCGTTGCCAGATTGGCTCGCGAACACAAACCGAAGCTGATCGTCGCGGGGGCGAGTGCCTACCCGCGTGAAATTCCGCACGGCAAGTTCGCCGAAATCGCCGCAGAAGTCGGTGCGTTGCTGATGGTTGATATGGCCCACTACGCGGGTCTGGTCGCCGCCGGCTTGCACGACAACCCGGTACCCGTCGCCGACTTTGTGACCTCCACCACGCACAAGACTCTCCGTGGTCCGCGTTCCGGGATGGTCTTGTGCCGCGAGAAGTACGCGAAGGATCTCGATCGCAGCGTCTTCCCCGGCATGCAGGGTGGCCCGTTGATGCACATCATCGCTGGCAAGGCCGTCTGCTATCAGGAAGCCTTGCAGCCAGCTTTCAAGGAATATGCCCAGCAGATCATCACCAACGCCAGGACGCTGGCCGAGACCTTGATGGCTGGCGGAGTCCGCCTGGCGAGCGGCGGGACCGACAACCATCTGATGCTGTGCGATGTGACGTCCGTCGGCCTGACTGGCAAGATCGCGGAAGCCGCTTTGGATCATGCGGGCATCACAGCCAACAAGAACATGATCCCCTACGATCAACGCAAACCGCTCGACCCCAGCGGCATCCGCCTCGGGACCGCAGCCCTGACGACGCGCGGCATGCAGGCCGATGAAATGAAGAAGGTGGGCGCCTGGATTCTGGAGATCTTCAAGAGCCCGGAGAATCCGACCATCATTGCCAAAGTGAAGAACGAGATCCGCGAGTTCACCAAGAATTTCCCCGTGCCCGGGATTGACTAATTACTCTGCGGCCTTGGCCTCAACTTCTGGAGGTGGTGGAAGCTCACCCTTGCGCCATTTCGCGGCCTCCGGACTATCGCTCAGTGCCGACTTGAGCCAGACCTCCTCAACCTCGTGTTCCCCTAGGGCTTTCGCGTTGGGGGCAGCCTTTTTGTCAGCCGGTTCCGCAGCAAGTTTCATCTTAAGTTGGGCCGTTTTGAGCGGGGCCAATTCGTCGACAAACCAGGTTGCGGACTTTCCCCAGTTGGTGACATAGCCCACGCAGTAGCTCCGCGTCCGGAGGGGCGAAACGTTGGTCAATACTCCATCCATGCGAACTTCGCTCGTCGCCAGCGGGTCCAGGTGCCAGGCCAGTTTGGCGAACCCCAGATCCTGGCTGCAGTACCACAGACCGTCCTCCGGCGGCACCGCGGGGGGAACGGCAGCGGCCGTCTGAAAGGCCTTCGTAAAGAGTGGCATGAAGGCTTCCGGATTCTTTCCGAAAGCTTTCTTAAAGTCAGACAGGCTCTTTTCGGTCGAGTAATCATCCAGAGGAGACAGCTCCGACATCATTTTCCAATAGCGCGTATAACCGGCTTTATTCTTAGTGGTTAAGAACCAATGGAGTCCCCACGCCTGATCTCGAAAATTGTTGAACAAGAAATCCTCGGTGTCGAGATAAAAGTTGTTGTCGCTCGCCATTTTGTCCCAATTGACCGCCTTGTCTTTCTCCAGCCCGGGATAGGTCACGGCACTTAATTTGAGATGATTCGGGACGAGTTTTTCCCCTTCCGAGTCAAACCCGGCCGCGACCCCCAGTACAAACCACAATGGAACCGGAGCGTGACGTTTGAGAATTCCTGTATGAAAGAGTTGCTGCCAGATCAGAACATTGTTGACGGAACCCTGCCAAGCCACGACCTCGGGCAGGGAGAAGGTCGCCCAGTTCGTGACCGGACTGTACCAACCGCAATCCTTCAGCAGGCAAATCCCGTCCTCGATATTGGCTGGCGTTTTACCCCATGCGCGAGCTGCCGCATCGGACTCATAGATGAGGATCACGGGGGGAAGTTCTGGCTTTTTCTGAGTCAGCTTGGACTTCTTCGCAAACTGGCGGACCCCGTCTGCCACGCGGTTATAAGATGCGACCGTCTGCTCAAGAACTTTTTCTGCCCGTCCTTCATGTTCCTGTGGGAGGTCGGACTCCAGTATCAGAATGACCACCACTTCCGGAGTGACTTTCACGCGCACCAGCGACTTGAGCTTCGGATTGGCCTGTAGTTCTTTTGCCAGTTCCTCTGAAGACAGAAATGGAGGCGCGGGTTTGGACTCGCGTTCTGTGATTTCCGACTTTTCAATCCGCCACCAGGCGCCGTCGTTCGTCTCGAGAATCAGGCGAGTGTCATTCTCGAATTTGACGGAGCCCGAGAGGGTTTGGTTACGTTTGCCCCTCTTGACGCTAAGATCATCGGCTCGGCCTGTATAGGCAGTGGCCAATAGCAACACCAAGCTCACGAAACTAATGATCCCGAACGACCGTCGCAGTACGGTATTGCAGTACATTTATGGTCTTTCATTTGCAGGGTTCTTCGCTCTCGAAGTTGAGCGCAACGTAATAATAGCCTAATCCGACAGCCAGTCGGAGATTTGCCTCCTGCGTACCACCGTCATCCACCCATGCCACGTATCTTCGTCGGGAATTTTGATTTCGAGCACGAGCTGACCTCTGGCCGCCGAGAACTCTCGCGCGACGTCCAAAAACTGGCCGCCGATCTGGTATCGGCTTGGCTGTCGATCGCGGATGCCGACGATGTCATCTGGTCTCCGACCGGAGTTCCCACCTTCGACTTTCAGGATCTCCAAAGTCGTGGTTTTCAATTGTCCCGATTTATCTCGCGGGAATTCGACCTTCCTGACGGAGAGAACTGGGAATTAGTTCCGTGGGGTTGGACTACAGATCTCGTCAAATGGGGATCGAGTCACGGCTGGAACTGCCCTGCCCCTCCCATCGATATAGTTCAACATGTCAACAGCCGGATCTTTCGCTGGCAGTTGGAACAGGAATTGGGAATCGCCCTGCCCGGTTCTGCCGTCTTGAGGTCGGTGGAAGAATTGGTCGCCCACACCGCCGAGCATGCGGCACACGGTGCCGGCTGGGTGTTGAAAGCCAATTTTGGAATGGCCGGTCGGGAGCGAATCCTGGGACGAGGCCCACTTCCCGGAGATCCGGTTCTCAACTGGGCTCGGAAGCGGTTTGCTCAATCTGCGGGATTGGTATTTGAACCGTGGGTCGAACGGGTTTCGGAGGCGGGACTGCAATGGAACATCCCCTCCGCTGGCGAGCCACAATTGCTGGGAATTACTCCGCTGCTCACAGACGCTTCAGGTACCTACCGCGGCAGCCGGTTGTCTTGCACCGCGGAGGAATTGGCGGGGTGGCAACCGGCGATTGAGAAGGCCCTGCAAGTCGCTTATCGCGTCCAACAGAGCGGCTATTGGGGACCGATGGGACTGGATGCCATGCAGTACCGAACTCCCGATGGGCAGGTTCGATGCCGTCCTCTGCAGGACTTGAATGCTCGCTATACAATGGGGCGAATGGCATTGGGTTTGAAACGCTTCGTGCCGGGCGGATGCGAAGCGGATTGGTTGCATGATCCTCGATTGGTCGCTTCGGAGATTGACACTCATGCTCAAGCGAAGGTGTTGCAGACGACAGCGAGATCGTGGTTGGTGGTGAGGCCGAATGAAAGTCGTTGATCGCTCCGCGATCGAAACGCATTCGCGGTTATCGCGCGGGTTAAGAGTAGTGCGTCGAAACTAACTCAGGCTCGCCACTGCGACCGCGTTTCGATCGCGGAGCGATCAACGACTCTCAATTCTTTCAGCTCGGCCTGATCGCAGCTATGATCATTGTTTTGCCTCGCGACTCAGGAAAAACTGCAGGAGATTATGTCTCACGAATTGTATGACAACCCGTTGATTGGTCGATACGCCTCACGCGAGATGTGCCGGTTGTGGTCCCCTCAGGTCAAGCATTCCACGTGGCGAAAACTCTGGGTCGCACTCGCTGAAGCCGAAGCGGAACTCGGGTTGCCCGTGACGTCAGTTCAGATCGACGATCTGCGCGCGGCAGTCGACGATATCGATTTCGATCTCGCGGCGAAGCACGAAAAGAAGCTGCGGCATGATGTCATGGCTCACGTGCATACGTACGGTGACCGCGTCCCCAGTGCCCGGGCGATTATTCACCTGGGAGCCACGAGTTGCTATGTCACGGACAACGCCGATTTGCTGCTGATGCGGCAGAGCCTGCAAATTCTGCGGGGACGTCTGGTCGGAGTGATCGATCATCTTGCCCGGTTTGCTCTGGAATACCGCAGCCTGGCCTGCCTGGGATTCACTCACCTGCAGCCAGCTCAGCCGACCACCGTGGGCAAGCGAGCCGCCCTGTGGTGCTATGATCTGGTTCTCGATCTGGAAGAAATTGAGCACCGCCTGCAGACACTGCGATTCCGTGGTGCGAAGGGGACGACCGGGACGCAGGCCACCTTCCTGGAACTGTTCCATGGCGATCACGCCAAGGTGATTGAACTCGATCGGCGCGTTGCGGCCAAGATGGGGTTCGATGAAGTCTACCCGGTCACCGGCCAGACTTACTCGCGAAAAGTCGATGCGCACGTCCTGGCGACACTCAGCAGCGTCGCCCAGTCGGCTCATAAGGCGGGCAGCGACTTGCGTATCCTGCAAAGTCGCAAGGAACTGGAAGAACCGTTCGAGCAGCACCAGATTGGCTCGTCGGCGATGGCCTACAAGCGGAACCCGATGCGGGCGGAACGCATGTGCGGACTGGCCCGATTCGCCATGAGCCTCGTGTCGAGTGCCGATCAGACGGCCGCTGTGCAGTGGCTGGAACGCACGCTGGATGACAGTGCGAATCGGCGGTTGACCATTCCTCAAGCATTACTCGCTATCGATGCGGTGCTGATTATTTATCGGAATGTCGTCGATGGCCTGGTGGTCTATCCGCAGGTGATTGCGAAGCACCTGCTGGAAGAGTTGCCGTTCATGGCCACGGAACAAATCCTGATGCGCGGTGTAGAAGCCGGCGGCGACCGTCAAGAACTCCATGAGTCGATCCGCGTTCATAGTCAAGCCGCGGGACGGGAAGTCAAAGAATTCGGCCGGGCCAATGATCTCATGGAACGACTCGCCGGTGATTCGGCGTTCGCCAATGTCGATCTGACGGGAACACTCGATCCCCAGCAATTCATCGGGCGGGCTCCCGAACAGGTGGATGATTTTATCAGGGAAGTGGTGAATCCCATCCGTGAAAAATACCGTGATCTGCTGGAGCAGCAGTCGGAAGAATTGCGGGTTTGAGGATGCCGCTTGGGCAACTCCGTGACGGGTATTTCGAGGTCAGGGGAGGGCGAGGCTCCCGCCGAGCCTAAAGCGACCGAAGGTCGGAGTCCGCCGGAGGCATGACATCCAGCCTCCGGCGGACTCCGAGCTAAAGCTCGCTTTAGGCTCGGCAGGAGCCTCACCCTAGGAGGACGGATTGTTGGAATTGACACCGGGAAATTGTGCTTGTGTTGATATCTCGAATCTGTTGCGCTGAAGCACTGAGATTCGAGACTCCTCGCGATCGATTGGAT
>JAQGHS010000235.1 GCA_028291605.1 Planctomycetaceae bacterium
GTGCGAGGTCGCTTTCTGCTCGATCGAGATGGCCGGCGACAGGCCTTCGATCAGGTCGACGTCCGGCTTTTCCATCAATTGCAGGAACTGGCGCGCGTAGGCCGACAGCGACTCGACATAGCGGCGCTGGCCTTCGGCGTACAAGGTGTCGAACGCGAGCGAGGATTTGCCCGAGCCGGACAGGCCGGTGATTACGATCAGCTTGTTACGCGGCAGGTCGAGATTGATGTTCTTTAAGTTGTGCGTGCGTGCGCCGCGGATGCGGATCTGTTCCATGTAGTATGCCTAGCTTTCAATGGGTAGTGCGAGGCCGGCGTACGCGACGTAACGAGCGGTAACGGGCCAAAACGGGAGAACCATATACTATAGCCGGTTTCGATCCCGGCGTCGGGGAGCTCCACGATTGCCGAGTTCGCAAGCGGGCGGTTGACGTATTGATCCGGCTCAGAGTTTTCGTGGCTAACTACTGTATATAATACCAGTATTTGAGAGGCGAGCAAACGGATGACGAGTGCATAATATTCCGGTCGCGCGGGGGCAGGGAGTGACATATAATCCCCGTTTGGAAAATCACTATCGCGTCGAATCGCCGCCGCAGTTCAACAGGAGTTATACATGGCATCAGTCAACAAGGTCATCATTGTCGGTAATTTGGGGCGCGATCCGGAAATCCGCTACATGCCGAGCGGCGATGCGATCGCCAACATTGCCGTCGCCACGTCCTACAAGTCGAAGGACAAGAACACGGGCGAGCAGAAAGAACAGACCGAATGGCACCGCATTTCCTTCTTCGGCCGGCTGGCTGAGATCGTCGGCCAGTACCTGAAAAAAGGTTCATCGGTATACGTCGAAGGCCGCCTGCAGACGCGCAAATATACGGACAAGGACGGCGTCGAGAAGTACGCGACCGACATCATCGCCGAGAACATGCAGATGCTGGGCGGACGCCAGGGCATGGGCGGCGACGCCGGCATGGACGATGGTGGCGGCTACGAGAGCAGCGCGCCGAGCCGTCCGGCTCCGCAACGCCAGGCTCCACCGGCGCCAGCCGCGCGCCCGGCACCGAAGCCGGCTCCGAATTTTTCGGATATGGATGACGATATTCCTTTTTAAGGTACACCACGGAACAAGTTGTAAACAAAGCCCCGTAACTCTTTGAAGTTGCGGGGCTTTTTTACTTTTTCTGGAGTTCTTGTGTAAATAAGAATTGATAGCTTGTGTACACCTCCAGCAGGAGTGTAAACAACGACGTCGACATGGTGACCGATTTGGCGCTGCGACATTATTTTCTGCTACCAAGTGCTGTTCGACTCATCGTTGTCAAACGCTTTATCGACAATCATTTGACTCTGCGGGAACGAAATATAGACAAACAAAAGTTACATAAGTCTTTGATGTATATAAAAAAATCTGCTTTTGTTGGAGCGGTTGTGGAGATAAAATGGTTCAGAATCCATCATAACTAAGGCTAGTCAGGTGACACCGTTCGGTTTATTCCTCCAAGATCTCAGGCGCGAAAAGAACTTGGCGCAGAAGCAACTGGCTGGAATGCTAGGGATTGACCAGTCGTATCTGAGCGGCCTTGAGTCTGGAAGAAAAGGAGCTCCCCCACCAGCTGTCGTATTGCGGTTGAGAGACGCTCTAAGCCTGAATGAACGTGACGCAATTGGACTTCAGCACGCCGCGGAGCAATCTCGCCGGAAGCTCGAAATCCCAATAGCCGCCGCTCCATCCGAATACGCATTGGTGCATTTCATGTTTGGCAAGCTCGGCCATCTGCGGCCGGGACAGGTCCGAGCAATTCAGGAAATTCTGAGTCTGAACGTGGTGGAGGGGTGAATGTTTGAAGGAGATCTGGCCATGTAAAACAAAACGGGACAAACCTGTAACAGCTTGCCCCGTCCGTGGACAGCATGACGCCGCCCAGATCGCACTGCCAGTATCGTCAACTATCCCCGTACGGTCAAGTCCTCCATAACTTCGCTTAGCCGAACTGCGCACCAGTTCGGGAGCCTGCGTGCGCCCAATTCTGGGCGCGAAGGGGTAGTTGTGCGTCCAAATCTTCCAATACTTGTTGCGTCCGGCCATAAAAATAAATCAATCTCGAGCACGAAAGAACCCACGCAATATCGCGTAAAACATATAGTCATGGCAAACGGAGAGCGCCTTCCGTTACTGGTCAATGCTGGCGGATGCCCGAGTTGGGACGCGACGGTCTACATCCTCTCAGAGGTGCGCGCACGCAGTCGCGCGGTGAGCACAATCGATGGCACACTTCGATCCATCATGCTCTTCTATCTCTTTCTGGACATCTATCAGATCGAAATGAAAGCACGCATTCGAGCTGGACGGCTCCTTGCACTAAGCGAGATCGATGGTTTGGTGAAGATGTGTCGTTTGCCGTTTGAACAGGCGCGAGGTCTCGCGAGGTTGGTACCGTCGCCGAATGTGCATGAGCTCCCTAGAGCCGGTAAGAGGCAGAAGCCATCAACAAGCCGACACACAGGTGTCGAACCTGCTTTTGCGGCAACGCGACTTCGGTCGATTCGCGACTTTGTTGTGTGGCTCGTTGCTGCTCGACTTGAACACGCCGCCCACGACACGCCGACCATTGATGCTGCATTGCAGTCGTTCGTAAGGGCAGTCAACAGTCGTATGCCGGCGACCTACAGGAAATCTCAGACTGAACGCCAGGGCCTAGACGCTTCGGTTGTCGATAGCCTCCTGGTTATAGTCGAGCCCTCTGCATCAAACAATCCGTGGACAGATGAACATTCACGGGCACGAAACGAGCTAATCATTTGGTGGCTCCTATATCTTGGGCTCAGACGTGGAGAGCTCCTTGGCGTTCGCGTCTCCGATATCGACTTTCGCAGTGAAACGGTGACGATTCGCAGACGCGCCGACGACAAGAACGACCCCAGGTTGCATCAGCCCAACGCCAAGACTCTGGCTCGAAAGCTACCTATGGCACCGGGACTGATTCAACGAACACGTGAATATGTCGTCGCGCATCGTGGCAGCGTAGCCGCGGCACGCAAGCATGACTTTCTATTTGTGGCGGTGGATTCGGGGAGACCACTTTCGATAAACGCGTTTGCGAAGATCTTCTATTGCCTACAGCGGCATCCTCTGCTATCACCGGAATTGTTTGCGCACTTGCTTCGGCACACATGGAACGAACGCTTTTCCGAACGAATGGATAGTGGCGAAACTCCCGAGGATACTGAGAAAAAAATGCGCTCCTACTTGATGGGCTGGTCGGAAACGTCGGGAGCTGCAGCAACGTACACGCGTAGGCACGTCAGGCGCCGAGCGGGTGAAGCCTCAGTGGCGATGCAAGACAAACTGTTCAAAGGGCGGCCAGAATGAGTGCCTCGCGCGGACAGCTCCTCCCCACGAACATCTCCCCACCAGCTTTCGCTCGGACTCGAAGTGGAATTGTATTTGATCCCAATGATGACCGCTGGAAATTCAGGGACGAGGTGAAGAATATCTCGCTGAGATTCGATACTCTGCTGACGACCGAAAAGCTGCGAGGACAAGTGAAGCGTGTCTTTCTTTGGTACTTAGAAAATCTGTCATCAGCAACTGCCGAGACATACTTTGCAAACCTTCGACATTTTTTTCAAACGCTCGCAAAGCTTGGCCACCCTCAGGCGGACGAAATTGAGATTGAAGCGCTACTGACTTACCGCTCGTCGTTGAACGCAAGAAACATGTGGAGGTTGGGATCACTCGCAGTAATTTTTAAGAAATGGCACGACCTCGATCTTCCAGCAGTAAGCTCGGATGTCGCTGATTTTCTCGCGGCGTTGCGAATTCCAGGAAACCAAAAAGGGGTGTCAGTTCGAACCCAAAATCCATTCACCGGTCCGTTGAACGATTTGGAATACGAAACTCTGCTGGCAGCGTTGCATGAGCAGTTCTTAACATCGGGCATCCCCTTGAAGGCCTACGTACTAGTTTTGTTAGTCGCCGCGTTCGGGCAGAGACCTTCACAGTTCGCTTCACTCAAAATTAAAGACTTGGTCGAGAGCAGAAACCATGCTGGCGTGCAGGTGTTCACCTTGAGCATCCCGCGTTCGAAACAGCGGGGTCAGCTATCCAGAGGTGAATTCAAGGACCGCGTCCTAAGTCTGACACTGGGAATCTTGGTAGCTCAACATGCGGTCCAAGTTTGTCACGAGTTCGCCACTCTGTTGGCTTCACCTGGCGAGGCACCGTTGTTCGCGAGCCGGAACACGGAGGATCAACCGCCGGGATTCGAGTACCACATGACGAGTACTGCCTTCACCAGGAAATTGAAGAGAATAGTTGGGAAGCTGAACATCGTATCGGTCCGCACGGGATCTCGAATGAATATGAGTACTTACCGCCTTCGGCGAACTGTCGGAACTAGAGCGGCGGCAGAGGGGCATGGGGAACTGGTGATCGCGGAAATGCTTGATCATACCGATACTCAAAACGTAGGTGCCTATGTTGAGGCCGTGCCTGCGATTGTGGAGCGGATAGACCGCGGCATGGCATTTCATCTGGCCCCGTTGGCACAGGCATTCGCAGGAGTGCTGCGCCATCGTGACGTTTCCGTGGAATCGAAGGATGAACTAAGAGAAATATGGTCGCCTCAATTCGGTCAGGCTAACGAAACGCTCGGCAATTGTGGTGAGCACGGCTTTTGTAATGCCCTTGCGCCGATCGCTTGTTACACATGTCGGAATTTTCAGCCTTGGGCCGACGGACCACATGACGCCGTGCTTGGCTATCTGCTTGAGGAACGCGAGCGGCTCCACGTCGGAACTGATTTGCGCATCGCGTCGATTTGCGATCGTACGATTCTGGCTGTGTCGGAAGTCATTCTGAAATGCCAAGCGACCAAAAGGGTGGCGGAATGAAAAATGTCGTTCATTTTCGCGCACGAGCCGATGTCACCGTGCAGGAGAATCTGCAAGGGTTTGTCGAGGTAGCACGGTCACACCTGTCCATTTTCGGTGCTAACCTCGATTTCGACAGCGATGTTTGGGATATCACGGAATATATTCACCTCAGGGGAAAAGGCAACAACCGGATGCGCTTACAGTTTCTGTCCTTTCGGCCAGTTGGCCAGTCCCTTGCGCCATCGTCACTTGCGGAACCATTCAAGGATTTCGCAAAGGCTTACATCCGATACATGCAAGGTCTTCGCCCAACCAAAATCCCGACGCATCGTTTGGTGGCGTTGCGGGCGCTTGAGGCATCGCTGCTCGAGAACGGGGGTGTCGCTGACGCTCGGTTGACCACGGGTTTTATTCTCAATAGGGCTACGCAATTGATTGGCGAGCGATATGCAAAGACAACTGCCTATCGAATCGCTCGTCAACTCGAGACCCTTGCTGCATTTATGGCCAAGAACCGTTTGACTGCTGCATCCTGCCGCTGGCGGAGCTACTTGGTGCGGCCGAATGACGCTGATAGGGTGGGAAAGGAATTTGATCAGCGGCGTCGCGAACGATTGCCGTCGCAGTCTGCACTTGCGGCTTTACCGTTGGTATTTCGCGCAGCGATTTCACCAGCGGACGTCATTTTCAGTTCGGCTGCAGCGCTGCTCGTCTCGGCCCCTGATCGGATAAGTGAGGTGCTCACACTTCGCGTCGACTGCGAAGTGAATGATCAGAAACCTGATGGGGGAAGCGTGTATGGATTGCGCTGGTTCCCAGCCAAAGGCGCGGAACCGATGGTGAAGTGGATCGTACCATTGATGGTGCCAGTAGTGAGGGAGGCAATTGCCAGAATTCGACTCGCTACAGATGAGGCCAGGCGGATGGCACGATGGTATGAATCGAATCCATCGAAGCTTTATTTGCCTCCCGATCTCGAACATCTTCGCGGCGCGAAACTGTTGACAAAAAAGGATATGGTGCAATTGTTTAACTTGGCGTCGACAGACAGTGTGAATTTGGTATGCAGGACGTATGGTCTGGTGCCAACTGTGCGAGGGCGAAACTGGCGAGTTCGGTTTTGTGATGTCGAGAACACGTTGCTGGAGCAACTGCCACGCGATTTTCCATTTCTGGACCGCGACCTCGGGCTTCGATTTAGCGATGCGCTATTTGTAGTTCGGCGCCATGAACTTCACGCTCAACGCGGGACGAATCCTTGCGTCATCGGAGCGGTGTCGACCAATCAAATCAATTCCGCGCTCGGCGGGAAAGTTGAGCATGGTAGTTCCTCAATTTTTTCGCGCCTTGGTTTTTATGAATCGGACGGGACGCCCATAAGGGTTTCATCCCATCAGTTTCGGCACTATTTGAATACCCTCGCTCAGATG
>JAQGHS010000212.1 GCA_028291605.1 Planctomycetaceae bacterium
AAGGTCTATAACCTCGACATTCTGGCAATTCCGACCAATCGTCCGATGATTCGTAAGGACGAATCGGACCTGATCTTCCGCACGGAGCCCGAAAAATTCGAGGCGATCGTCGACGAAGTCCGCGAGGTCCATCAGACCGGCCGCCCGATCCTGGTGGGTACGATCTCAATCGAAAAATCGGAACACCTGTCGCACCGCCTGACAAAATTCGGCGTCAAGCACCAAGTCTTGAACGCCAAGCATCATGAACGCGAAGCCGAAATCATCGCTCAGGCCGGTCGCTTCGGAGCAGTGACCATTGCCACCAACATGGCCGGTCGTGGTACAGACATCATCCTGGGGGGTAATCCCGAACCGATGGTCTGGGAGCAGCTCAAGACGAAGTATCGCACGCGACTGGATGTTCCAAAGTCGGAATGGGACAGCCTGTCGAAACAAATCGCCGAGCAAGATGGAATGGTTGCTCAAGGTCGCGAGGTGGCCGCACTGGGCGGATTGCACGTGATCGGCAGTGAACGCCATGAGGCTCGCCGAATCGACTTGCAGTTACGCGGTCGTGCGGGACGCCAGGGCGATCCGGGCTCCAGCCGGTTCTTCCTCTCGATGGAAGACGATCTCCTGCGTCTGTTCGGTGGCGATACTCTGAAGAGCGTGCTGGCGTGGGTCGGCATGAAAGAAGGCGAAGCGATTGAGCACCCCATGCTCAACAGCCGCATCGAAAAATCACAGAAAAAATGCGAAGAACGGCACTTCGAAACACGTAAGCAACTACTCGAATATGACGAAGTCATGGATCAGCAGCGTACGCGAGTGTATGGCTACCGTCAGGCGATCCTGAACGGTGTCGATTCGCGTGAGCTGGTCATCGACATGTTCCGCCAGCGCTTGAAACAAGTCGTACCGGAATTCTTGTCCCCCAAGTATGGCCGCGAATCGGCCGTCAAATGGGCCGAGGTCGCATACGGTATCGAGGTCGAAGAACGCGACATCCGCGATATGGATGCCGAGGCGATGGCCAGCTACATGCGTGATCAAGCCGAGCGCAAGGCTGAGGAATACCTGCGTGATCAGATTGAAAGCGATCTGCCAGAAGACGTGGATGACGAACGCGAACGGAATTGGGCCGCCTTCTCGAAGTGGATCAACACGCGTTACGGCCTGAATACCAATGATCGCGAACTGAAGAAGATCGGTATTCGAGACATTTTTGAAGAGATGCTGCCGCGGATCAATGAAGCCATTGGTCGTTATGACTTCACGCCCCTGCAACAATTTTCTGGGGAGGGCTACGGCCGGTCCAATCTGAGCAGTTGGTTGGAAGACCAATTCACGTTGCAGATGCCTCCTGATGAATTCAAAGACGTCGCTGCTCCGCAAGTTCAGGAGAAGATTCTCGAACGTCTTGTTGCGATGTACGACGCCAAGGAAATTGAATTCCCGGTGTCGGTCGGTCTGACCCGATTTATGGCAGATCGTTCGGGAGCTCCCGGTACGGAACGCTACGACCGTGAAGGCCTGGCGCAATGGGCGGGAAACCGCTTTGACGCGCCGCTGCAGTCGACCGCTTTTGAAGGCCAGTCTCGCGAAACAATCCGTTCCGCATTGCTGGCGTACAGCGAGAAATATCATCAAAACGGCGAGACCGTCTCGCGTATTGATAGCTATCTCGAACGAGTCTACGGACCACCGCGAAGTCCCGATTCGGGCAATGATCCCGTTCGTGATCCAGGTGCCCTGGTCGAATTGGCTGAGTGGGCTCAGAACACTCTGAAGTCGCCGATTCAAGTCGCTGAACTGCAGGCCTTGCCACGGCAGGCGGCCCGGCAGAAGATCATGAATGCCGCCGAGCATCGGTATCGTCCCGAATTGATGCAGACGGAACGGTCGTTGATCTTGGACGTGTTGGACACCGCGTGGAAAGACCACCTGTACTACATGGACCACCTGCGGCAGGGTATCGGTCTGGCAGGCTATGCCGGCAAAGATCCGAAAGTTGAGTACAAGCGAGAAGGCATGCGTGCCTTCGACCAAATGTGGCGGCGGATCGCGGACCAGGTGACGTCAGTCATTTACCGAGTCGAGGAGACGAGCAGCGACTTTGTCGGCGACCTGTGGCAGATCACAGCGACCACACATGATTCGGCCCCATCTGCATTTGAAGAAGTTGAAGAGCAGATGCTGATGGAAGGCGCAGGCGGTTCAGATCAAACCGTCGGGCCGAACGAACCGTCAGCGAAGGCTGTCGAACCCATTCGCAACTATGGCGAAAAGGTTGGCCGCAATTCCCCGTGTCCGTGCGGAAGTGGCAAGAAGTTCAAGAATTGCCATATGAACAAGGATTAGTGGGGCATAAAAGTCGTTGTTCGCGGAGCGAACAACGACTTTCGCCCGACGGGAAAGGATTCCCCGTGAGTTGGTTACTCAATCTCGTTTATTTGAGCGTAGCCATTCTCGCGGCTCCGTGGCTCCTTTATCGCCGCGTCATTTTGAAAAAGCGGCTCGGTGATTGGCGGCACAAGTTCCTGGGTGAATTGCCGCATCAATATCCTCAAAGACCCTGCATCTGGCTACACGCCGTGAGCGTTGGGGAAGTCGTCCAACTGGGGCCAGTTCTCGAGCAGCTGTCATCACAATGCCCCGGTTATGGCATGTGGATCTCAACCACAACGGTCACGGGCCAGGAAGTCGCGAAAAAACTCTACCCGCAACACACGGTCGTCTACTTTCCGATCGACTTTACCTGGAGTGTGGCGCGTGCCCTCGATCGCGTAAATCCGGCAGCGATCGTGCTCGTGGAACTCGAACTCTGGCCCAATTTCATCGCGGCGGCAAAGCATCGGCAGATTCCCATTCTACTGATCAACGGCCGGGTCAGCGAGCGGAGCTACCGCAGCTATCGCTGGATTCGCCCACTACTTCGCCAGATTCTGCCGCAGTTGCACCAGATCGCCGTGCAGAACCAGACGTACGCCAATCGCCTGCTCGATATGGGGGCCCAACCGCAGCAAATCACCATCACGGGATCGATCAAGTTTGATCGCGTTGAAACGAATCGTCAGAATGCCCGCACGCTGGAGATTGGCGAGTCGTTCGGTCTGCAGGCTGATGAAACGCTATTGATCGCCGGCAGCACCCAGGCCCCCGAAGAGGAACTCGCACTAGCCGCCTACCGCACGCTTCACACCGAGTTTCCAAAGCTTCGGCTCATGCTCGTACCACGGCATAAGGAACGCTTTGAGGAAGTCGCGTCGCTCGCCGAGCGTGAGGGATGGCCACTCGTCAGACGCAGTCAGATTTCGCTGGTCGGTAAGCTCAACGATGCATCCCAACGACCGATCTTGATGCTCGACACTCTGGGCGAGCTATCGGCCTGCTGGGGCTTAGCAGACATCGCGTTCGTAGGAGGCAGCCTGTCGCGGCGCGGAGGTCAAAACATGATTGAACCTGCGGGATATGGTGCCGCCATCTTGTTCGGGCCGCACACTCACAACTTCAAAGATGTCGTGGCATTGCTTCTGGATGCTGATGCAGCGCAAGTCATTTCCCGACCGGAAGACTTCACGAGCACCATTCGCGAATTGCTCGTCAATCCACAACACGCCGCAGAAATGGGCCGCCGCGCTCAGCAGCTCGTGACGGCGCAACGCGGGGCGACTCGGCAGACCGTCGATTTGATCGTTGCTGCGGTTGCTCCGCTGAATCAGGTCAAACAAGCGGCTTAGGCTCCGGTGCCGTGGCCGACGCTACTAGCGTCTGCATTCCGACGCTGGCAGCGTCGGCGACGGGCGAAGACCATAAGCTAAAGCGAGCTGGTCCGACTATTGTGTCGCCGGCAACAAATCGGGACACTGAAGGAGCCTGAGTTTCCTACCTGATTGACGGGAGCGCTCCCCATGCCATTCCAGCAAGTCCTATCGAACATCTATGTCTGGACCGACACCTGCAATGTCTACGTGATCAAAGATGGTGCCACCGCACTGTTGATTGATCTTGGCGACGGGTCTGTGCTGGATCACTTGAAGGAAATCGGCGTGACGCAGGTGGAGTGGATCCTCTTCACGCACCATCACCGTGAACAATGCCAGGGACTGGACAAGCTCGCCGATCCCGGGATCAAGATCGCTGTCCCCGATGCCGAGCGGGCATTCTTCGAAACGCCGCTGGAGTTTCGCAAATGGCGGCCGACTTTGGGCGACGCGTTTTCCGTTTACGGAGCCAGCTTCGTCCGTCCGCCCATGACGGCCATTACGCCGGACCTCACCTTCCAAAAGATGGATGACTTTACCTGGCACGGCATGGAATTCACGTGTGTCGACACGCGTGGTAACAGTCCCGGCGGGATGAGCTATCTCCTGAACCGGCGCGAGGGCTGGATTGCCTTCTCTGGCGATGTGATGGTTGACGGCGCGAAATTCCACAACTGGTTTGATACCGAGTGGGACTATGGCTTCGCCAAGGGACTTTACGCATTGTTCAGCGCTGCGGTGATCCTGGATGACTTCAATCCGGCCCTGATGTTGCCGGCACACGGCCCTGTCGTCAAAGATCCTCGCCCGCAATTGAAGAAGTATCAGGATAAGCTGAGAGAACTCGCCAAACACTATGTGCGCGGGTATGAGCTCTTCACGTTTTCCGCCGCCGCTCAGGATCGCGTTTCGAAACCCACTGCGGTGCCCTTCATCTGGAAGATTACGCCGCATCTCTACAAGTTTAAAGGCCCCGACTATTGGCCGAACTTTACGTTGCTGATGGCCGACAACGGACATGCCCTCGTCATTGATTGCGGTCTGTTCAACAAAGACTTCCTCGATAAGGCCCTGCAGCGGATGAAGGATCGGCTGGGGCTGAAACAGATCGATGCGGTCATCGTCACGCACATGCATGGCGACCATTGTCAGGAAGCCCCCCACCTGCGGGAAAAATGGGGCGCCAAACTGTGGACAATGGACCGAGTCGCCCCGATCTGTCAGCGGCCCGAAGATTACGACTATGCCGCGCCGATCAATACTTACCAGAAGGGATTTGAACGCGTTGAGTTCGACCGGTTGCTCGCCGATGGTGAGACCATCTACTGGGAAGGCTACAACCTGACCGTTGACTGGATGCCGGGCCAGACCGAGTTTGCATTGTGCGTACATGGTGAGATCGATGGCCGACAAGTCGTATTCACCGGCGACAACATCTTCGCGAGCACCACCGATCCCGCTCAGACCGGTCACGAAGCGGTGGTCGCTCGCAACAGTTGCATTCTCGAAGAAGGCTATCTGTATGCCGCCGGAGTGCTGCACAGCCTGCAGCCGGACATCATCATCGGTGGACACTCCTGGGTCCTGGAGAAGCCGGCCGCGTTGATCGCACGGTATCGTCAGGGAGTTCTCGACCTGCGATCAGCCTATCAAGCACTCAGTGGTGCCGTCGACTATCGTTACTTATTCGACCACTACTGGGTCCGAGCGGAACCTTATCGAGACGTCGTCGAACCTGGGGCGACAGTCGACATTGCAGTCGAAATCCGTAATTTTCTGAACCAGCCGCAAAAACATCGAATCCAGATCCGAACTCCCGCCGGGATTAAAGCTGAGCCAGCCGTTCTCGAAGGGCAACTGGGCGCAGAAGCACGCATCAAGTTCCCGGTCCGCTTTACCGCCGAAAAGAATGCAGCGGTCGGCCTGAAGATGATCACGTTCGATGTGACGCTCGATGGACAAAGGCATGGAGAATTGTTCGACACGCTGCTCCATGTCGGACCGCCGCCAGCTCCAGTCGCGAAGGGAGCTGAACCGAAGCCGGGAGATAAGAAGACCTATTGAGTGCTTCTCAAGATGAGGTATTGAAACACAGAGGCACGGAGAAACACAGAGTTTGAAACGCGACGCAATCTCTGTGTTCCTCTGTGCCTCTGTGTTATAAAATTCCTCAGCTTCGTCGTGTTATTTGCTCTTCGGTTTTACATATGCTGGCAAATCCTGCTTTTGGAAGCGTAAGCGGATGGGGGCCTGGCAGCAGTCGCAGGGTTTGATTTCGTACATGGGGATCGAGCAGATATCGCACCAGTAATCGGTGTATTCGCGCTCGCCCTGTTCGTTGAAGGTGAAGATCATCAACACCTGCAGATAGGGAACTCCCGGGGGACGGCGTACGCCGAGGTCCACGGGCCGGGTGCGGA
>JAQGHS010000224.1 GCA_028291605.1 Planctomycetaceae bacterium
AAAATTTGCTCAAAACGTCCTCACCAAAGGTTCCTGGTGAGGCCGGCAGCTTATGGCCACGGAAGTCCTCTCATTGTAACGGACTGCGGCGAGGTCTGAAGCCCGAGCAGGCGATTTTTACCCGTCCCTGCACCGAGACTGCCAAGTTTTGCCGCTCACCGTCATACTGCGATCTGGATCGGTAATGAATCTGTTTGAAAAAGTGTCGAATCGCGTCATCGAAGAGGCCGCGTATGTGGTGGTGGGCTGTTTTCATTTTTGGCTGGGTCGTCTGCCTCGCCTGGTGCTATCAACTGTTGCCGATTTTTTCCGCCGCCGGATATCGCACGTTACTCAGATTCTCCGAGAGCCTGCCCGATCAAACTGAATGGCCGCTGTTATCAGTCATGGTTCCCGCCCGGGACGAGGGGCCTCACATTTCCGCCGGGCTGAAATCGCTGCTGGCCAGCGACTATCCGCGACTGGAAATCATCGCCATCGATGACCGGTCGCGTGATGAAACGGGCCGCGTGATGGACGAACTGGCGGCCACCGATCCACGGCTGAAAGTGATTCATGTCACGGAACTCCCGGAAGGCTGGCTGGGGAAAAACCATGCCATGCATCTGGGCCAACTCGCAGCCCACGGAGACTGGCTGCTCTTTACAGACGGTGACGTGATCTTCGAGAAAACTGCCCTGCGGCGCGCTGTCCTGTATGCCCAGTCCGAGCGACTCGACATGCTGACGCTCTTCCCCCACATGATTCCGGGGGACTATTGGGAAAACGCCGTGATCGTGTTCTTTTCCTTGGCCTTCATGGCGGGAACGCGGCCGAACAAGGTTCGCAATCCGTTAGAAAAAAACGCTTACGTGGGGATCGGAGCCTTTAACATGGTCCGCCGCACGGCCTACGATTGCGCCGGCGGACACCGCAAGCTGGCCCTAGAAATCCTGGATGACGTGCGACTCGGGCAGATGATGAAGGATCACGCCTTTCGTTGCGATATCCTGACTGCGGGCTCCTTCGTCAGCGTCCGGTGGCAGCATTCATTATGGGGCGCTATTCGCGGCCTGGAGAAGAATGGTTTCGCCGTGCTGCATTTCTCGGTCCCGCGGTTGATCTCGATGACGTTGACGCTAGTCGCGGGGATTGCCATTCCATACCTGGCACCATTCTTTTTTCCCGACTGGCGTGCGTCGGGGTTTCTCGCCACCGTGCTGGTTATGCATGTGACTTACGGGTATCTCAGTTGGAAAATGGCGAGGTCCTATTGCTTGTGGCCGGTTTTTCCCATCGCCTTGCTGTTGACGCAATTTGCCTTCGTGAGATCTGGCTGGGTGACCATGCGACAAGGGGGAGTCCGCTGGCGCGATACCTTCTATCCGCTGGAGATTTTGAAGGCAAACGTGTATCGGTCGCCCAAGACGATCGTCGGCGAGCGTCCGGCGTAAGCCGAATAGTTGTCTTGCAACTTACAAGCAACTGCAATCGCCCAATTTTCCTGAAACCAGGCGAGCCCGGCGGCGTAAGCCCCGGGATTCTTCGTTCCGTCTGTTTCGCGGTAGGTTTCACAACGAAGAAGAAAACACAGAGTCACAGAGGAAACAGAGTAGTTGCATTTCTCTGTTTCCTCTGTGACTCTGTGTTTCCGATTCGAAATAAAGAAGAATCCGGGGGCTTACGCCGCCCGGCTCGCCTGATTTCAGGTTGATGCGATTCCTGTTTGCACACTCGGTGCTCGCCAACAACCATTGGGCTTACGCCCAATGCTCGCCTTTCGGATTCGCGCCGGTGCCGGGCACACTCTACCCCAGCGATACCAACTCGCGGGCCACCAGATCGCCGTAGTCCTCGCGTTGTCGGATCAGCTTGTAATTCGAGCCATCAACCATAACCTCGGCACCGCGCGGTCGCGAGTTGTAGTTGCTGCTCATTGCGGTCCCATAGGCTCCCGCGCTGAACGTACACAGCAAATCTCCCCGTACCACCGGCGGCAACCAGCGGCCTTTGGCCAGATAGTCACCTGATTCGCAGATTGGCCCGACAACGTCAGCCGCTTCGCAACCTGGAATTTCGGCTTCGTAATCGGTCGGTGGGGTGACGGATGGCTGCACTGGCCAGATACGGTGGAAGGCGTCATACATCGCCGGGCGAACGAGATCGTTCATCGCAGCATCTTGAATGACGAATAGCTTGCCACCTTCGCGCTTGGTGTAGATGACCTGGCTCAGCAAGACCCCGGCATTGCCCACGATAAACCGGCCAGGTTCCAGGGCCAACCGGCAATTCACCGATTGCACGGCCGGCACAATGACCTCGGCAAATGCGGACGCCGGCTTGGCTTCTTGCTGACGATAGTTGATGCCGAAGCCGCCTCCCAAGTTAATCCAATTGATGTCGTGGCCCTGGGCACGATACTCGCGAATGACCTGCGTCGCCTTTTCCACGGCCTCGGCATAGGGCTCAATGGTGAGAATCGGTGACCCCAGGTGCATATGGATGCCCTTCAGCGCCAGCCGCTTGTCCGAAAGCACCTTTTTCGCCAGCATTCCGGCTCGTTCGATATCCATGCCGAACTTGTTGCCCTTCTTTCCGGTCGTGGTCTTGGCGTGCGTCTTGGCATCGACGTCGGGATTGAGGCGCAGCGCCACCGGAGCAATGACATTCATCGATCCCGCGACCGCGGCGATGGCGTCCAGTTCGGCTTCGCTCTCAACGTTGAACATCAAGACTCTGCATTCCAGAGCCTGCCGGATTTCGGCGTCGGTCTTACCGACACCCGCAAATACGACCTTCGTCGTATCGGCTCCCGCCTTCTTAACGCGGAAGAGCTCACCGCCAGACACCACGTCGAAACTCGTGCCGGCTTCCTGCATGACTTTCAAAATTCCCAGCGAAGAATTGGCCTTCACCGAGTAACACAGCACCGGATCCACGGCGGCGAAAGCCGTTTGAATTTGCCGAACGTGATGCAGCAGAGTGCGCTTGGAATAGACCCACAGCGGCGTGCCGAATTCCTTGGCCAATTCGGCGACAGGCACTTCTTCGCAAA
Source organism: Planctomycetaceae bacterium (assembly GCA_028291605.1). Lineage (GTDB taxonomy): Bacteria > Planctomycetota > Planctomycetia > Planctomycetales > Planctomycetaceae > JAKFVC01. The sequence goes on from JAQGHS010000224.1 coordinate 3,035, forward strand.
ATAATTCGTTGTTCTGATAGTGAAAATAATCCATGACTTCAGTCCGTGGTGGCGTTCGCAGGAGAATGGTTTGCAGTTCAAGACATCCATGATAGTCCCGCTTGGTGGACCTGAAAACTGTACCGCAGGAAAGGGGAGGAAATGACGAATGACGAAATCAGAATGTCGAATGAATGACAAATGTCCCAATGACAAATGACTCCGAGACTTGTCACCCTTAAACCACATCACGATTGTGTGCTTCCACCTTCCTGAATCATGGCATTTCTTCGTGTCCTTTGCGATCTTCTGTTCAAAAAACGAATAAGAATGAAACAGAAGATCACGAAGGACACGAAGAGTGAGTTACCGAAATTTCATGATGTCATCCATTCGTCAGTTGAGCATTGGTCATTCTTTCGTCATTCGGAAATTCGTCATCCGTCATTCCCCAAATGGGGTCGAAATGTCAACCACACTTGGATGTCGCCGGACTTGACGGTATTTTAAGGAGTACTTCCAGAGTTCTACTTCCTCCCGAAAAATGTCGACGCCACCGTCGGTGGCAGGAGATGCAAATCGATGGTTCGCTCGACACAAATCTTCGTCGTATTGCTGTCGCTGGCATGCCTTCCTATATTCGGGTCGCCCGCGCAGGCCCAGGGCAAAAAGGGAGGGGAGTTTATCCCGGGAACGGTCGTCAGCATCGAGAAAGAGAAGACCGGCAAGAACTACAAGATGAAAATCAAGAGTACCGCGGATGACGCGGAATTTGACGTTCCGCTCAAGCCGGCCACTCGATTGGCAGTGATTGTCAAAGGCGATGATGGTTTTCTGCGGCCCAATGTGACCATCCTAACTGAGGCCGTCACCGGTAACATGCCCAACCAGTACACCGGGCGGGAATTCACAGTGTTTGTGGGAGCGGCGCCCCCTCCGCAACTGACACCGGACCCGAAAGCCAAGGGGGTCTTCGCCCTGTGCGGTAAGGTCCTGTCGAAGGAAGCCGATGGCCTGACGGTTCAATGCGGACCGCAACCGTTGAGAATTCTGTTCGAGGGAGCACCGGTCATCAACGTCAAGATTTCCGACGCGGGTCTGATCAAGGAAGGGGACGCGGTCGAAGTCGAAGGCACTTTGGTGAAGTCCAAGAAGACGATCAACGCGATTACCGTCAACGTAACTGCGGCTGCACCCCTCAATGCCGACGAGTATTTCGCCGCACTTGAGGAGCGCACTGGCAAGAAGAGCAAAACTGCCAAGTCAAAGACCGCCAAAGCGAAGACCGAAGGGGCCGAAGATGCCGCCGGCGCTGCTGGTGCCGAGTCTGACCCGTTTGGAGTGAACAAGAAGAAGGGTGCCCCGAAGACGAAAGCCGAAAAGGCCGCCGAAACCGAAGCGAAGAAGGACGAGGCCAAGAAGGCGGAAACCAAGGACGGTGAAAAGCCCGCCGAAGAAAAGAAGGCGGCTGAAAAGAAGGAGTAGTCTCAAGAGAGACTTTTGCAGATTCCTTTGCTCGCCAATTCATTCAGAAATTTAGCCACAGACGAACACCGAAGAAACACAGAAAAGAGTGGAAATACTCTATTCCTTTTCTGTGTTTCTTCTGTGCCATTCTGTGGCTGGTTCGTTAAACGGATTCGAGTCTTCGACCTGCCTGAGGCATATAACTACTTCTTCGGCTTTCGCTGCGGCCGGATGATTTCAACCGTCGATTGCGGAGACTTCTCGGTTGTCACCGGGGTTGAACCAGAGACCCCCTCGGGAGCGGGTTTGGCATTCGGATTGCCATTGATTTCGATTACGCGCGATCCTCGTGCGGCGCCTGGTTTGACAACCACACCCTTTTTGGTCCCCATTGCAACAACCGCTCGTTGTCGAGCCCACAATCCCTGCAGAGTTTCCAACGACTTCTCATAGGCCACGTCAGCGGCGATGCGTCCCTCGCGATCTTCTTTCCCAGCGATGAGTTTCCTCAATCCACCCAATTCCGCGTCCGTTTCCGCTCGTGTCGCGGTGTCCGGCCGTAATCCGGCACGCTCAGTGAGATCGCTCAGCTCCGCCCGGTTCCACCAGGCTTGAGTCACGTCTCGCAGAGTGGCCGTTCCGGTCTCGTAAAACTTGACTTGCGAATCGTACCAGTCCTTTGAGGCATCAATCGCCTTGTTGAAGGCTTCAGTTGCCCCAGCTTTGTCTCTCTTCTGCAGGGCCAGTCGCCCCTCTGCTTTGGCCAGTTCGAACTGCGCCTGATGCAAACGATCTTCCCGGCCCACGCCGGCCTCTAGTTCCGAAAACGTCTTGGTCTGCTCGACGACATCTTCCAGTTTTGCGATGTACTCGGAAAACTTGGTCGGCTCATTGGCTTCGCCAGCACGGTTATCGGCCGCGACTCCGGCATCCGTCGTCAGATAGGATGCAGCCCGCGCCAGACTCGGTAACGATGCCAATCCCTGGTCAAAATCGGCCGAGCGCAAATCGTAGTGTTCTTCGGACAGCTTCTGGCTACGAGACACGGCGGTCGTGTAGGCGTCGCGATCCCCTCGAGCCGCTGCCAGCCGCAAATCTGCGTTGGCACTCAGCAATTCAGCATAAGCGGTGTCTGCTGCCCAACCCGTGGA
>JAQGHS010000243.1 GCA_028291605.1 Planctomycetaceae bacterium
GGATAGGCATCCTGCCTGTCCGTTGTTGTCCCCAATGACAACCGTTGGTCCATTCGGCACAGGACTGCGGTTTTGATTGCTCCAGTCCATCCGTGTTCAGCATATCATATCATTTCATGACGGACAGGCAGGATGCCTATCCTACGGCTAACGGCAAAACCATCGAATCTCGTGCTGATCGGATGATCGAGACGACGCCAACGTATAAGGATCATAGATCAACTTCGCGATCTGCCCGTCCGTTCGCGCTACCAACCACGCGTAGTCCCAGTTTCCGGTGGCATACTGCAATGGAATCGCCGGTCGAACGCGGGCCACAGGATGCGAAGCGGCAATCAGCAGTTCTTGCTGGGTGTAGAGATAGCATGACCCAGCCTGAATGAAGACTTCGTGTGCGAGCGCTGGTTGATCGGCTGGAATAAGATCTGAGCAGAGTCCACTGATCCCCAGCTTCCATTCGACGCCCCGCGCGAAGGCATCCGCAACCGCTGCTCGCGATCCGGAGATCACCTCACCTTTTGCGGAATGATGTAGCAGCAGTTTCCAGTCGTCGCGCACAAAATAGCGCAGCGTGTTGAAGTCATAGATGAAATTGCTCGACGGGGCATTGGTGGCGACATCCCAGCTATCAAGCTCATGGTATTTCGGCATGTCGGAACGGTCCGCGAGCGCCGCCGGTCCGCGGGTGCCTGAGGCCGGCGGTCCATCGAGATGCGGGCGAGCGATCGCCTGCTGACCATCTTCGTTATACATGAACAAGGAGAGCGACGGACGCGGCCCGAAACCGTGTGGCAGATCGACTGGCTGCCGCAATGTCAGAATGCCCCCGCACCAGCGACCGTCAATCAGATAGGTCGCTCGCATATCCATGGTTTCCTGGATGAGCTCGTTGTTGTGCGAGGTCGTGTCGATGTGCTCGTTGTGATGGAACTCAGAATAGATCCGCAAATCGGCGCCGTGTGCGATCGCGTCACGCAGGACCTGCGGACTTCCGCCAATGATGTTTCTGCCTGCATCAAGAGTGAGAACCTTGTTCCAACCAAACGCAGTCGCCGATGAGGTCATAACTTGGATCCGTCGTAAATGGGCCGTTCGGGTGAGTCATCCCCGGCAATTGTAGCAACGGGAGGGAGAGGCTCCCGCCGAGCTTAAGACGAGCTTCAGCTCGGCGACCGCCGGAGGCATTGTACGAGCACCTCCGGCGGACTCCGACCTGCGGTCGCTTGAGGCTCGGCGGGAGCCTCGCCCTCCCATGAATACCTTTGGTGATGGTGCCAGATCCGTTCAAATTTTTCGTTCTCGGCAAACGATTTTCGGCTATCATCGGCGTCTCTGTGCCATCCCAACTTTGCTCGAAGTGTCTTTCAAGGGGATTGCGATGCTATCGTCCAACCGCAGCGGTCTGTATTTCTTTCTGGCGATCGTTCTAGTTTATAGAACCTCCTACGGCGCCGAACCGAATGCCGAACTGGTCACGGCGCTGCGTGCCTTGACGGCGGTCAAGTCGGCCGAACCGGTTGCCTCGGCGAATATGATTCCTAAAGACATTAGTCTGCGCATGAAGGCCGCCAACTTCAAATCGACTGCGGACTGGAGACGGCTACACTCGCGCGAGGACTGGGAACGCTTTCGGGATGAGAAATTACAGGCCCTCCGGAACTCGATCCACCTGCCGCAAGATCTCAAAACGCCCCCCGTAGTGCAAGTCACAGCAAGTCTACCCGGAGACGGATTCTCGATTGACAATATTGTCTTTGAGAGCCGCCCCGGTCTCCTGGTGACCGCGAATCTGTATCGTCCCGCTCAGGCTGGATCCAAGATGCCCGGGATCCTGATTTGTCATAGCCACCATAACCCGAAGACCGAGAGTGAACTGCAAACGATGGGGATGACCTGGGCCCGGGCGGGATGCCTCGTGCTCGTGATGGATCAACTGGGACATGGGGAACGACGCCAGCATCCGTTTCGGACGGCCACCGATTATCCAACCTCGTTCCGAGTGAGTCGGCAGGACTACTTCTATCGCTATCATGTCGCTCTGCAGTTGGCTCTGGCGGGCGAAACTCTGATCGGCTGGATGGCCTGGGATCTGCATTGCGGTGTCGATGTGCTGTTGTCTCAGGCCGGGATCGATCCGCAGCGGATCATCCTGCTGGGGGCGGTGGCCGGGGGAGGCGATCCGGTTGCGGTCGCCGGAGCACTGGATCCACGAATCACCGCGGTGGTACCCTTCAATTTCGGCGGTCCGCAGCCAGAAAGTCGCCACCCGTTGCCGAACGATGTCGAGGAGACTTTCGGGTACGCCGGTGGTGGAAGTTGGGAGTCGACACGCAATCTTGTGCAGTCGGCCGGCGAGGGTTTTCTGCCCTGGGTGATCGTAGGCGGCATTGCACCCCGTCATTTAATTTACGCCCACGAATTCAGCTGGGATCGCGAACGAGATCCGGTCTGGAAGCGGTTGAATCAGATTTATGAATGGGAAAAAGCCCCCGGCAACTTGGCTTTTACGCTAGGTCGTGGGTCAGTACGCGGACAGGCTCCGGAGTCGACTCATTGCAACAATATCGGGGCGACGCATCGCAAGCTGATCCACGCCGCCTGGCGACAGTGGTTCAAGATCGAAATTGCCGACGACGAGGAATACCGCCATCCCCTGCCCTCCGACAAATTGCAGGCCCTCACCCCTGAAGTCCGGGAGCAGCGACACCCCAAGTTCGCACGCGATGTGGCCTTGCAGGCTGCCTTGCAGCGATCCGGCCAGTTCGGAAAAGAACTGCAGGCACAGGCGCCGGCACAACGGATCAAGCTCTTGCGAGATGCCTGGAGCCGCAAGCTTGGCAATGTGGAGCCAGCTCGTGACAAGTGCGTACTGACTGCCCAGCCGGCCACAAATGTTAGCGGCGAGATCGCAGTCGTGCCCGCTACCTTGCAGACAGAACCCGGTATTGTTGTGCCGCTCCTCTTAATTTTTCCGGCGAAGAACGGGCCGGTGCCGGTCGTGATCGGCATCTCACAACACGGTAAGGACCGCTTCCTCAAGGAGAACGCGGAGCCGATTGCCGAGTTACTCGCGCGCGGGATTGCGGTTTGCCTGCCTGACGTGCGGGGTACCGGCGAGACGGCCCTTGAAGATCATGGCCGAGATCGCACCAGCGACGCGACCGCATACTCCGCCACCGAGCAGATGCTGGGGGGGACCATCCTGGGTGCCCGGCTGCGAGATTTGCGAAATGTGGTGAAGTGTCTGCGGTCGGATTCACGAATTGACGGGAAGCGACTGGCCCTCTGGGGTGATTCGTTCGCCCCCGTTAATCCTCCCGAATTGGAACTCGCAATACCGGAAGGAATCGACAAATCTCCGGTCTCAGTCGAGCCACTCGGGGGGCTGTTGTCGTTACTGACCGCGCTCTATGAAGACGACGTCCGGGCTGTCGCCGTCCATCATGGCCTGAGTTCCTATGCATCGGTCCTGACGGGGCCTCGCACCTATTTGCCTCAGGAGATGTTGATCCCCGATGCAATCGGACACGGTGATATTTCCGCACTGCTGGCCGGGATTGCTCCCACGCCGGTGCGAATGTGGGAGCTCCGTAATGGGATGAACCAGTCGGTGGCTGATGAGTCGCTGCCGATGCTCTATGCGGACGTCGTCAAGACTTATGCGGGCACCAATGCCTTGCTGCAGCTGGGTCGCCAGACTGAGCAGGGACTTGCCGACTGGTTTGCGGCGCAATTACGCTGAACGGGAGGGCGAGGGACCCAGAGGGTACCCCGCCGAGCCTAAGACGAGCTTTAGCTCGGCGTCTGCCGGAGGCATCTTCATCATAATGCGGCCTCCGGCGGTCGCCGACCTGCGGTCGTCTTAGGCTCGGCGGGAGCCTCGCCCTCCCACTGAATCAGGTGAGCCGGCTGCACCCGTTCCATGATTCCCCAAAAGATTTCTCTTGACTGATAAGCATGTTTTGATGGAAGATGCGGATGAAGGGTCCTTGGGAATCTCAGCCCAAGCTCGCATGTCTGGTCAAAAGTCTGAAAAGTTCGTTTCGAACAACGTGTCGATTGTAAGCCGTGTCGGTGTCGCCGCGGCTGCACATTTATTTTGATCGCGGCGGTCCGTGAATTTTTCTCAAGCCGCCACCCGTGATCAACCGGCTAATTGATGACCATGTACGGTAACTAAACCAACGAGGGTATCGAGATGCTGACATTACTCGGAGACCGACCGAACTTTTGTGATGGAGTTTCCCGGCGGAATTTTCTGCAGGTCGGCGGCCTGATGATGGGCGGATTGACTCTGCCAGGATTGTTGCGGGCCGAGTCCCTGGCTGGAGCCAAAGCCACCGGTAAGTCGATCATCAACATCTACTTGCCGGGTGGTCCAACCCACATGGACACCTTCGACTTGAAGCCCGATGCCCCGAAGGAATTCCGGGGCGAGTTCAAGCCGATTGCGACGAATGCAGATGGCGTTGAAATCTGCGAACTGATGCCAGAACTCGCCAAGGTGGCCGACCGCTTCAGCATCGTTCGGTCGCTTGTCGGAGTGAGCAACGAACACGCTCCGACTCAATCGGATTCAGGCTGGCCGCAAGCATCCCTCAGGCCGATGGGTGGCCGTCCAAGTTTGGGCGCTGTGATGTCGAAACTCTGGGGCCCGGCCCAGACGACAGCCAATCAGGGAACGGCTCCCACCGCGATTGATCTCACGAATTGGACCAAGGCGGGTTTCCTCGGGCCGCTGCACGATGCGTATCGTCCAGACGGCACGGGCCGTTCGAACTTGACGCTCAATCAATCCATCTCGCCGAGCCGACTGGATGACCGCCGGACGCTGTTGGGTGGATTGGATCGGCTGCGCCGCGATGCGGACTCACACGGCATGATGAGTGCCATCGACAGTTTCACCGAACGGGCCGTGGGGATCATTACCTCGGGCAATCTGGCCAACGCCTTGGATTACAAACGAGAGGATCCGCGACTGGTCGATCGCTACGGAATTAATTCTCGGCGACGGGATGTGGATCGGTTCCTGGTGGCTCGGCGACTGGTTGAAGCTGGCGTGCGCTGCGTTTCGCTAAGCTGGGGTGGCTGGGATACTCACGGCGATAACTTTAAATCGATGCGCAATCAACTGCCGCCACTGGACATGGCGTTGTCCGCGCTCATTGAAGATCTCGATGCGCGCGGCATGCTGGAAAACACGATTGTGATGATGTCCGGTGAGTTTGGCCGAACGCCGCGCATCAACGGCGGCGCCGGTCGCGACCACTGGCCGCAGGCATCGTTCTTCTTCCTGGCAGGTGGTGGCATGCGGCACGGGCAGGTGATTGGCTCGACCAACCGGTTGGGTGAAGTGGCCAAGGATCGCCCTGTCCATCTACAGCACGTGTTCCAGACCGTCTATCATCAATTGGGAATTGATACCAATACAGTCACGTTGACCGATCCGAATGGTCGTCCGCAGTACCTACTTGATCGGCGGGAGTTGATTTCGGAGCTAGTCTAGGTAGCAGTGGATTGACGTTGATTTCACGCGTCCGAGCCAAGTCGCCCCTGACTTGGCTCGGACGCTCTTTTTGATGGGAGGGTTGATGGGAGGGCGAGGGACCCAGAGGGTAACCCGCCGAGCCTAAGGAGAGCTTTAGCTCGGAGTCCGCCGGAGGCATCCCCATAATGCGGCCTCCGGCGGACGCCGACCTGACGGTCGCCTTAGGCTCGGCCGGAGCCTCGCCCTCCCATCGACCTCACCCGCACTAACGATCTGTCCTTTTCCGCACCGCTGGG
>JAQGHS010000285.1 GCA_028291605.1 Planctomycetaceae bacterium
ACTCTGGGAGATGCAATCTTGAGCGGGACGTCGCAGAACCGTTTTAGCTTTGTCGCATTTGGTCCTTATGGGCCGGTATATATTCAGTTCCCCTGGAAGCAGTTGAAATCTGCTTATGGAGCCGATCATTCGGACCACGGCGCCGACCATCTAGGGTTGAGTGCCAATGGCTGGCCTGTGCAGCGAATTACCAAGGGCAGATATCGAGTCATGGAACCGGATGGCTGCGTGGAAGTGGTCAGCGATCACCCCTGCGCGCCCTGATTGACCTCTAAAAAAAACTTCCAGTCTGTCAGCCTTCCGAAGAATGACAGCCTGGAAGCCTATTGCGTGGTGAATTTCTTTGCCGGTCAATTAGACCTTACTTCTGCACCCATTCAGGAGCCGGCTCGATTTGCGCTGCGGGCGGATGCCCAGCGTCCTTTCGTCCACTCCCGGCCAGCCGGCTGATCACCCGGACGGTCATGTCATGATCGCACGCGATCTGGCAACTCAATCGAACACCAGACACCCCTTTTGCGGCAAGAACACTGCGTTCGGCGACCGTCATCTGATCGGGTTCGCCGGCGACGAATTCTACGCGGCAAGTCGTGCAACGTGCCTGGCCACCGCAGGCGTGCAACTGGTCGACGCCGGCATCTTGCTCGAGCGCCAGAACCAACCGCTTCCCGGCTGCAATTTCGTACTCGCCTGCGCCCTCAACTGTTAACTTCGGCATTGTACTGCTCCTTTTTGATTCAGCCCTGCGATGGGCATTGATTTCAAACACGCTTCGGAACGGTGACCCGCTCGGAGGAATCGTGCGAGTATATCGAGGCTGGGGCCATTGCGAGAAGCAACTCTGAGAACCTGGCAAGCACGCTGAGCCGGTGAACCGCGTGCCCTAAGGCCAATGGCACTCCATTGTGAGCGGAATGGCGCTAGCCACCGGTTCTTCGTTGCAACTTCCAACCCCCAAGCTGGTGGCTAGCACTTTTTCGCTCATGGAGGCCACAACGCCGGTCCCATTTGCCTTACGGCGTCCGGCTCACCTACATCGATTCGTTATACAGGTCTGCCTGGTTGCTCGAACTGGAAATCCCGCCCGTGAAAACGCGGGACGCGATACGGAGGGCTGCCGATCAGGCGAATGTCCGTGTGCGGTGGCCATTTACCTGGACTCGGCATCCCATTTGCGTTCCTCAACCCACGCTGGCCGGGCTGACTTGGGGAAATCGGCCGAAGAGTCTGACATGAGGCCATTGCGGCCGCGTTGGGTGCAGTTGTGCTGCGCTTTGAACAGACACCGTGGAAGTTGATCAGGCAGCGATTTCTTTAAGTCGATCCTGGCAAGTCGATTTTGCTCTGGGAAAAGGTTGCGGTTGTCGCGAAACTCCAAGTTATCAGGCGATTCAGGCCGTGAAACAAGCGTTCAAAAAACTGATCTCACTCTAACTGTGAATAACGACTAGATTATCGCCCATCACTTCGATGACGGGGTCCCGCGTCCCCCATTCACCTTCAAGCGAGAAACAACGAGATGGTCAACTTTTCCTGGTACCAATGGCTCTGCAATACCGGCACCGCTGGAACTCGAAACAAGGCTCGAAAACCGGCCGCACTGCGGGCTCTCTACATTGAGGGGCTCGAGTCGCGAACGCTGTTAACCGCCAATCTACCGGTCGCTGTGGCGGATCCGGGAAACGTGGTGAATGAGGACGGGTTTCTGATTGGACCGACGGTGCTGGGGAATGACACCGACGCAGATGGGGATACGATCGACCAGGCCATCCTGCAATCGACTACGTCTCACGGCAGCCTGACGCTGAATCTGAACGGAACCTTCCTGTACGTTCCGACGACCAACTTCAACGGGGTTGATACCTTCACGTACTTCGCTCGTGATTCGGCTCACAATGAGACCTCGGCAACGCCCGCAACCGTTACCATCACGGTGACTCCGGTTCCCGATGCCCCTGTGGCGAACGCCGCGCAGGTTTCCACCGCCGAAGATACCCCCATCGTCAACGGACAACTGACTGCCAGCGATGCGGACAACGATCCGCTGACGTATTCTCAAGGTTCGACTTTTGCGGCCCACGGAGTGGCCGTCATCAATGGTAATGGTACTTTCAGCTATACGCCCAACGCCAATTATTTTGGGAGTGACTCATTCAGTTTCAAGGTGAACGACGGCACGTTCAATAGTGCCGACGCGACGGTGTCCGTCACGATCTCCTCGGTGAATGATGTGCCGGTCGCCAATCCGCTCAGCATCAACCTCAACGAAGATACTCCGTTCAACGGCAATCTGACTGGGTCGGATGTAGAGGGCAGTCCGCTGACCTTTTCACAAGGTTCAGTCCTGGCAGCGCACGGGTTCGCCACGATCAATCCCGATGGCAGCTTCAATTACACGCCACAGACGAACTACAACGGTCCCGACTCATTCACTTTCAGGGTGAATGACGGCACAGCCTTCAGCCCCGAGGCTACTGTGACTGTCAGTGTCGCCTCGATCAATGATGTTCCGGTGGCGATTCCGCTGACCCTCAGTACG
>JAQGHS010000306.1 GCA_028291605.1 Planctomycetaceae bacterium
GGGCTCGTAATTCCGCCTCGTGGCCGACGCCAGCAGCGTCGGCCACGTGAACTACATGTAGGACGGGCACTCTTGCCCGTCTTCCGATTCGAAAACACAATGCCGACGGGCAAGAGTGCCCGTCCTACGTGAGCCTTAAGGCGTAATCACCGTATCCGGCAACATCGCCTTCAATTTCTGCAGCCCGGCGGGAGTCAACTGCGCCCGATTCAGTTGCAGTTTTCGCAGATGCTTCAAACCACCAAGCGTCTCAATAGAGGCATCGGTAACCTTGGGCGAATCCAGCGACAGGTCTTCGAGCGTCGTCAGCTTGGCCAGATGCTTGACTCCCTCGTCATCAAACACACCCAACACCAACATCAACATCCGCAACTTGGGCAGCTGGCCAATCTGTGCGAGCGTTTGATTACTGGCTGGGTGATCATAAACATCCAGTTGATAGAGTTCCTTAAGCTGCCCAATGAACGGCAGCCCGGCCTCGGTGGTTGTAGGCCCGTGGATGTGCAACTGCTGCAGATTGACGAGTCCCGCCAGATGCTTCAGACCGGCATCCGTGACATGCGTATGGACGATCTCCAGCCGCTTCAGACTGGTCAGTTTGCCGATCGCTTCCAGTCCCGCGTCGCTGGCGGGGGCGGAATGCAGATTGATCGATTCGAGTTGCTTCATCCCCTGCAGGTGCTGGAATCCGCTGCCGGTGATTTTTGAAGCACAGATCGTCATCCGTCGCATCTTGGTCAATCCGGCCAGATGCTCAAAGCCGCGGTCGTCGCAGGCGGTCAGGCAGACATTAAGGCGCTCGAGGTTTTTCAAATCCTTCAGATGGATCAGGCCGGCACTCGTGACTGCAGTGCCGGAGAGTTCCAGCCGTCGCAGGAGATCCTGCCCGTTCAACAATTTCAGCCAGTCGTCAGTGACTCGATCGGACAGCTTTTTCGGAGCGGGCGTCGCATGCCCGTCGGAGTTCTCATTCAACTCGATCTCAACAATCCGCCCCAGGACGGGCAGACTCTCGTCGCTGCAGATGGAACGGAGCCAATCGGGTGCGACGACCTCGATCAGTGCCTTTCCTCCGAGACGCTTGATTTCCGCCAACAGCAGTTGATCTCGGCCATAGTGGACAACAGCCTCGTCAAATGTCGGCAGGAACTTTTCCGTGTCTTCTTTCACTTTGGGATCGGTCAGCGTCGCCGCCAGAGTCTTCACTTCCTTCTTGGCGGCAGCCCATTCCGCAGCTTCGAGTTTCGCCTTGGCCATAATCTCTGCCATTTTGCGGAGTGTCGGCGCATCGGGATGAGGTCGCAACGGAACGACATTCAGAGACCGCACCATGGGCATCGGCTTGCCGGGATGTCCCGCAAAGCCCTTGACTCCCACCTTGGCATGAAACACCCCTGGCGGGTCACCGGTGGTACAGAAGATTTCATCGTGATTCGGACCGCCAAATGCGATGTTGCTGACCACCTTGCTAGGCAGAGGCAAATAAGCGAGGACCTTAGCCTCGGGGCTTAAGACGGTGATTCGGCCGGTGCCGGTTTCGGGACGATGGAAGTCGGTCGTCCACAGGTTGCCTGCGGCATCGAAGACGCATCCATCTCCCCCAGAGCCACCCAGGTCGTAGAAGACGGTCGGTTTCCCCAGCAGTGCGTCGTCCGCGGGCAAGTCGTAACGCAGGATCTTCTTCGACTGCGATTCGATGACGTACAGGAACTTGCTGGCCGGGTCGACTTCGATGCCGTTGGGGAATGCCAATCCCGTCGTCAGTCGATCCACTCGCCCATCGGGACGCACTCGATATAAGTTACCGACCGGTTTGGCGAGCGACGAACCTTCGGGATCGGTCCAGTAAACATTGCCCCGCGCATCGACAGTCAGATCATTCAGACCACGCAGTGTTTCAGTCTCGAAGCGTTCGGCGATCACCCCCACCTTGCCCTCCGGCGACAGATCGAGCACCGCCTTGTACTTGTTGTCCACGATCAGCAGATGACCGTCCGCTTTCAGCACGGTACCCGCCGGACCGATTTCGAGATACTTGTGGACGGCCTGTTTCGCATCGACTCGCAGCAAGGCACCGCTGCAGAAGAAGACCTCGCCATTGCGCCAGGTTGGTCCTTCAGAATAGCCGGGGGCGGGAGCATAGTGATCGAACTTGACCGCGGCTAATTTTGTGGCGAGTTCTCCGGTGGGATCTTCAGCGTGTAAGACTTCAACTGGCACCAGGCCGATCAGAGTCATCAGAATTATTAACGAGCGCGCGCTGCGTAACATTGAGTGTCTCCAAGGTAATGTAGCCCGAATTTCGGATTCGGGTGTGTCTTGAATTGTGTCGTAGCCACTCTCACCAGAGCGTGGGATTTCTGGACAATCGCCCACGTTCTGGCGAACGTGGCTACGTCGTGTTTTCTCTTAATAATCCGCAATCGAACCATCCGGCAGGCGGCCTCGCGTCGGCCATTCGGGTGGTTGCGGTTTCTTGGCGAGTTCCGCCAGCACCGCTTCATCAATCTCACAACCGATACCCGGGGCCTGCGGCAAGGAGGCATAGCCGTCCTTATCGACGGTCCAGTCCTTCTTAATCAGACCGGCGGGCGTGATGGTGGGATAGTACTCGTGAATCAGGAAGAACGGGATCGCCGCGCTGACGTGCAGGCTGGCGGTGGCACCCAGATCGGTCGTCACGCAATGCGGGGCGAGCGGCACATGGTAGGCCTCGCCGAGCGTCGCGATCTTCTTCATCTGCGTGATGCCGCCGGTATGGGCACAGTCGACCTGCAGGATGTCGGCCACCCCTTCTTGAAGATAGGTGATGACTTCCCAGATGGTCCGGGCTTGCTCCCCCACGGCCAGCGGGATCGAGATGTGCTGCTTCAAGCGTTTGAAGACTTCAATGTTCCCCGGGACGGCGGGCTCTTCAATGTAGAGCAAGTCGTAGGGCTTGATGGCGGCAGCCAGTTGGATCAGGAACGGGGGTGGCAACGCACAGTGAGCATCAAACATGACCATGCCGTCCGGACCGACTTGTTTCCTGGCGGCTTCGATGTTCTTGACATGTTGCTCAATCTGCTGCGGGGTGCCCGAGAAGGGCATCGATCCGGCGCCAATCTTGGTGGCCTTCGCGGACGGATACATCAGCACTTTGTCGCGAGTCGGCCCGCCCAATAGCCGATGGACCGGAACATTCCACAGCTTGCCGGTGATATCCCACAGCGCCATATCAATGCCCGCCAGCGTGTGAGTCATGAACGGCCCGCCGCGCATGTCGCGGTGCGAGCGATAAATCTTCTGCCAGAGGTACTCGATCCGCGTGGGATTCTCACCGTCAAGCAATTCAAACATGGACCGAGCGAGAGTCGCGGCGGTCTGGGTTTCCAATTGGTCGATTTCGCCCCAGCCGGTGATGCCGTGATTGGTTTCCAGCTTGAGAAACACCTTACGATTCACGGGGGTCGCAGTCAGCTTGGTCAGCTTGATCGTTGAGGTTCGATCTCCGACATTGGCCGCGGCGTTCTTGGGATCATCGCCAGCGACGACTTCTTCGAGGTTGCTTTGAAATGCGGTCGCGGCCAGGCACCCGGCTGCCAATGTGCCAAGAGAAGTGAGCAGTTCGCGTCGACTAGCCATGTGGTATCTCCTGAGTGCCGTTGATCGCGCCGCGATCGTACGTCTTCGTTATGGATGGGTCCGTATGATGGGCACTCTTGCCCGTCTGCATTGGTGTTTAAAACTCGGAGACGGGCAAGAGTGCCCATCTTACAAATCTATGATGCCCCTCTAATAATCCGCGATCGATCCGTCTTTGAGCGTCCGTCCCGGCCACTTGTAGCTCTGCGGCTTTTTCGCTTCGGCCTCGAGCGTTTTCTCGTCGATGTCAACTCCCAGTCCGGGTCCTTGAGGCAACCCGACATAGCCCTCGGCGTCGACCTTCCAATCGACCTTGCCCATGCCCAGCGGATTGAAGCCGCGGTTATCGGGATAGAATTCATGGATCAAGAGCATCGGGATGGCGGTCACCACGTGCAGGCTGGCAGAGATCCCGAGATTGCTGGCCGTACAATGCGGGGCGAGCGGCACATGATAGGCCTCGGCCAGCGTGGCGATCTTCTTCATCGACGTAATGCCGCCGGTATGACAGCAGTCAGGCTGCAGGACGTCGAGGCATCGGTTTTGCAAATAGGGGAGCATTTCGTAGATCGTGCGATCACGCTCGCCGGCTGCGAGAGGGATCGCAATCTGAGCCTTCAGTCGTTTAAAGACTTCGATGTTGCCCGGCACCGCAGGTTCTTCAATGAATAGGACGTCATATGGTTTGATGGCCGCGGCGAGCTGGATCAGTGAAGCGGGCGGGACGGCGCTATGGGCATCGAACATCACCGCGCCGCTGGGGCCGACTTTTTCTCGCGCCGCTTTGATCGACGCCACAATCCGTTCGATGTCGGCGGGCGTGCTGCTGTGTTCGAAGATGCCGGGGGGCGGAACCTTGACTGCCTGCGGCGTGTGGTAGACGCGGATCCGATCGCGACACGGGCCGCCCAGCAGCCGATAGACGGGCACACCCCACAGCTTGCCGGTGATGTCCCACAGGGCCATATCGATCGCCGCCAGCGTGTGGAGCATGAAGGCCCCGCCGCGAATGTTGCGATGGGAGCGGAAAATCTTTTGCCAGAGATGCTCAATGCGCGTGGGATTCTCACCATTGAGCAATTCGAATAGCGACTCGGCCAAGACCTTGGACACGCGGGGATCGACCCCCTTGAGGTCCCCCCAACCGACGATCCCGTGGTTGGTTTCGATCTTCACGATGACACACGGGTTGACCCAATACGTTTTCATTCCGGTGATGCGAAGGGTCGACACACGATCTACCACTTGAGTCGCGGGATTCTGATTGGCCCCCACGACTTCCCGCAACAGGGAATTTCCGGCGGTCAGGACGGCGGCGGTTGTCAGTAGCTCTCGGCGCGAGGGCATATTGAGGAGTTCCTTGTAGCCAGACTCACTGAGTCGGGAGTATGAAAATCGAAGACCACCCGACTCAGTGAGTCAGGCGACAGTTCGGCCGGAGCCTCACCTTCTTGCGACCATCCACGCATCAATGCTCGCTAGTGTATTGAGCAGTCATAGAAGATTGAACCTTCAGCGATAAAGTTACAGGTCGTGGACCTTGGTCAGTTGTCCGTTGTCAGTTGCGGGTCGAGAGTTCACTCCGCCGTCACACCCTAGCAAACTTGCTTAGGACCAATAGCCGGCAATCCCATAACCAACTGACAACTGACCAAGGACAACGGACGAATCCGTCTGGTTTGGTGCATTCGCTCGTCGTTATGCTATAATAGCCGATTGATTTGTGCTCCCTCCGCAGACGCTTGATCGTCCGCCAGTGATGCTCCCCGGTGACTCGTAAAAATCCCTTCTTCAAACCATTTTGCGATTGAAAATATGCGCTCTCGATTCGCGATGTGTGGTGTGTTGCTGGCCGCGATCGTCGCAGCCTGGAATTGGCCCGTCGATCCCGCTCGCCGGCTATTGGCCGCGGATGATGCAAAAGTCACAGACCCGGCCAAGCTGGCTCAAGGTTTGGACGTCTTCAAGAACCACGTACGACCGGCTTTGGTGCAACATTGCGGTAAGTGTCACCTGGGCGATGATGTCGAGGGTGAGTTCGATCTCGGCACGCGTGAAGCGTTGCTGCGCGGGGGGACATCGAAAGCCTCCATCCTGCCGGGCGATGCGAAAAACAGCTTGCTCTACAAGATGATCACGCACGAGAAGAAGCCCGTCATGCCGGCCAAGGCGGACAAGCTGCCCGACGATCTGATTGCGAAGATCGGTGCGTGGATTGACTTGGGCGCGCCATATGACGAACCGCTCGTGAAGAGCGACGGCGTCCCGGCCTGGACCCGCAAGGTGATCACCACAGAATCGCGTCTGCACTGGTCCTATCAGCGTTTGAAGATCGTCGCACCACCGGTGGTCGCAGACAAAGGCTGGAGCCGGAATGGCATCGACCAGTTTATCTGGCAGAAGCAACAGGCCGCGGGGCTGGCCCCCAATCCCGCCGCCGATAAGCGGAAGCTCATTCGCCGGGCTTATTTTGATGTGACGGGATTGCCCCCCACGCCGCAGGAAGTCACCGAATTCCTGAATGACCAGTCTCCGCAGGCGCTGGAAAAAGTCATCGATCGATTGTTGGCCAGCCAGCACTACGGAGAAAAATGGGCTCGGCACTGGCTGGACCTCGCGCGCTTTGCAGAGAGTCACGGCTACGAACACGACTATGATCGCCCGACCGCCTATCATTATCGCGATTTCGTGATTCAGGCGTTGAACCAGGACCTGCCCTACAACACGTTCGTGCAATGGCAACTCGCTGGTGATGAAATGGCTCCCAACAACAATCTGGCGTTGATGGCGACCGGCTACCTGGCGGCCGGGGTCCACAGTACGCAGATCACCGCCAACGAAGTCGAAAAACATCGTTACGACGAGATGGACGACATCCTCGCAACGACCGGGACCGCCATGTTGGGCCTGACGTTCGGCTGTGCCCGCTGTCATGATCACAAGTACGATGCCATTCCGCAGGCGGACTACTACCGCTTGCTGTCGACGTTCGCCACCACGGTGCGGACCGAAGTCGACCTCGACATGGACCCCGCCTGGTACAAGCAGGCCCTCGCCGATTTTGATCGCGTGCATGCCCCCGTCGCGGAAGAGCTCGCCAAGTTCGAACGCGAGCAGTTGCCCGGCAAGCTGGCCAAGTGGGAAGTCGAGGGAGCCGCGATGGCCCAGGCTGCTCAATGGCTGATTCTCGATCAGATCGATGCGAAATCGGCGGGCGGAGCGACATTTACCAAGCAAGCGGACGGCTCATTCCTGGCGACCGACAAGAAGCCCGATAACGACACTTACACGTTCGTGGCTCAGACCGACCTGACCGGCGTCACCAGCTTGCGTTTGGAAGCTCTCACTGATCCGTCGATGGTCAAGGGTGGCCCCGGGCGAGCCGAGAACAGCAACTTTGCGCTGACCGAAATCAAAGTCACATCAGCCCCCAAAAATAATCCCACGCAAGTGGAAACCTTGAAGTTGTCCAATGCCCGAGCGACCTTTGAACAGAAGGGCCTGCCCGTCGCAGCGGCGATTGACGGCGATGTCGGTTCGGGCTGGGCCGTCGATCCCGAATTCGGGAAGAACCAGATCGCGGCCTTCGATTTCGAAAAACCCATCGGCGGTCCCGAGGGAACGATTCTCACCATCACGATGGAATTCAAGAACAACGTCCGCCACGCGATTGGCCGGCCGCGGTTGTCTGTCGGGACATCATCGAAGCCGATCAATCTGACCGAGCCGTCGATTGCGGCGTCGGTCGTGACCGTGTTGAAGACGCCGGTCGCTCAACGCAAACCCGAACAGATTGCTGCGTTGACCAACTGGTTCAAAACCACCGATCCCGA
>JAQGHS010000336.1 GCA_028291605.1 Planctomycetaceae bacterium
AAATTCGCTTCGGCATTAAATCGCAGATTGGCAGATGTTGTCAGCGCGTGTGCCTGAACCGATCTCAATACCGCCGCCGGAAAGAGCGACATCACTCCGATCATTCCAATGCCCATGATCAGGATGGCCATTAATACTTCCGTCAGCGTAGCGCCGCCAGGATGTCCTGTCTTGGATGGCACCAATGAGAAGATAAGTTTACGTTTCATCGCCCTGCGGTGCCTCCAAGTTTGGCATAGTGAAAGGGGTCAATAGCCACCCCAGTACCGCCATCGGTAATGTCCACAGGGAAGGTCGCGACGTTGCCTGTCCGCGGGAAGAACGACAGAATCAGTTTTTCGCCTGACTTTGCATCCGCCGGATCACGGTCGAGATCAGCATCCTCTTGAGAGCTGAGATAGAAGTGGATGACTCCGAACGGAGAGATCGGCGTTGAGGCGCTGTCAGCAGCCCATCCCCTCGGCGAAAACATGATGTCAAGCGATTTGGGACTCGGTGGGACCGTTGCATAATTAAAGTAGGTACGTTTGGGAACTCCCGCCGTATACCAGCTCGCTGGTATGGCGCTTCGATCAAGATTAACCACAATCCCACTTGATAATCGCAACGGCTCCTGACCAGCCAGTACGGTCGGTTTGAGCTCCAGCCGATAGGTTAAAGACGGCACATTGATCTGCTTGCGGTAACCGTTTCTGGGTAACACTAGATAGTCACCCGGGGGGGCACCGGCTGGCGGATTCTTTAATAACGAAACGTCGACGGTATACCATTCACCGCTATTGCGGGGAATTTCAATTCGCGATCCGGTCTCTATCAGTCCTTGGGCATATAGCAGCGACCAGTCGGTGTTAGTACCCCTTAAGACAACAAACTGTTGCAGTTCAGCGATACCGTCATTGGCTTGATTTTCCACGTGGCCGATTGCAGGGATGCTAAAGTCGGGATACTGAAACACGAATTGGCCACTCGTCCAATAGTCTTCGGCCCCAATATAGACCATGCCCGTAACGACGTGTGCAGCGGGTGCAGTCGGATCGTTCGTGTCCTGTAGCAGCAATCGAAGTCCGCGCGGCAACTTGGCATGAATTGCCCGATCACGTGCTCCTAGCAACGCGGATTGCAACTGACGCGCTGATGAGCGAATTCGATCTGCTTCCGAAGTCGAATTAAATATTGCGAGCGTCAGACTCGAGAGAATCAGGAGCAAGGAAATTACGATCAACAGCTCTACTAAAGTAAAGGCGCATTGTCCTGGTCGTTTCAAGTCGATGGACGTTTGAGAACAGAGTCGAGCGCGAATCATTTAATTGCCCCCCGACTTGACGTTGAGATTGGTAATATTGTCGTAGAGATACGCTTCACTTGCGCCGGATGTATACGGCTCGCACAGCCGTCCGAGATGGGCGGGGTCCGATGTATCATAAATGCCGAACTCACGATCCGATCCGGGTGAGACGACTAAAGGCGTGTGCCAGGTAAACGGGGTGTGGAAAGGAAACGGCGCCGTGCTGCCTGATTCAAAGGTAGTGAGGTCCGCGGCGGTTGTACTCCAGCCGTTTCCGGGTACGAGGACATTCAAGGGATCGTCGGGGTCCTGTGCGAAGCTGCCGGGATTAGTGGCGCTCGGCGGCACTTTCAGTGACGTCGGAATCCCTTGAATCAGCAGTTGCGCTCTATCGAAATTGGCCTTTGAAATAACATCAGTGGCCGCGATCATCGTCGGCGACCCTGTATAGCCCGCGGGTCGTAGCAGTCGCGTTGGCCAGCGATAAAAGCGAACTGGCGTTCCCCAAGCATCGACGATCTCCATCGCGCCGTTGCCGTCTGTGTCGCGAACTTCACTGCCTGCGAAGAGGTCTTGATTAGCAGGAGTAAATCCGATTATCGAGGCGTCGGATAGGAAAAAGAAAAGGACTTCTGCACTTTCCGTTTGTGAATTGACTGGAGACGGTTTCGTTTTACCGGCCTTTTTTAACAGAAATGTGGCTTCATCCCAGGTTTGAGGAAGATATGCCCGCAAATAAGCTTTGTGCATCAACGCCGTTTTCACAGTATTGAAGCGTTGACCAGGTGCTTGACTGGCTGCCTTTTCAATACTTCCGATTTCAGCGAAGAGCACGTTCGACGACTGTTGGCTGCGATAGGTGCGGTTAACGGCTTCGATACGGGACTGAAGTTGTCGTTGCACTTTGGTCATTAATGCTTTTGTTGCGGCAACACGCGCTCCAGAAAGTGAATTCATGACTGCGACGCCGACGATCGACATTAGCAATCCAATAATTGCAATGACGATCAGCAACTCGATTAAAGTGAATCCGCGTCGAAATGGTTTCATCGTTTTCACCATGGCTAACATTTCTCGCCTCAAACTCAACTGCCGTTACTCGCAATAGGGTATTCAAATGAAGACAGGTTAGGGTTTCAGTCGGCCGCCATGGAAGTTGGTCAGGTTGTCGTAATCTGCTTTGTTCGAAAGATTACAGTTATTAGACATGGCCGATTCTAGATATTGGCCACCATCGCCGTATAAATGGTCCGGGCCGGGTGAGATGATCTGAAACGTTTTCGGATTGATGAAGCTCGTGGTCGACAAGAAATAAGCGCTTGAGAGCTGTGTATTCGGTGGCACACTGGCAGGGCTGGGATTATTAACGAGATCGATTGCTTCATAACCGCGCCCTTCATAACTGCTAGCGTAGACGTACGGAGCATAAGGAGGTGCATGACCTGGCAATGGATCGATATAGACAAGAAAGTTGGGATAGATATTGCTGGTGACTAAGCGGCTTGTTTTGAATTCGAAGAAGGGGCCGTCTCGCAATTCACCAGCGCCCTGAACAGTGAACGGGTTTGCTGGATTTCGGGAAAATCCCGACATTGAATTAAGCAACGTGCTTGTCGACGTGTCGTAGGCTCGCACCCCACCCAGGAAGAATACCAGGCACTCAGCCCCGCGTAATGTCACGGTGGTGTTCATTTCACCGGCTGTTCCGTTCCCATTCCAATCGTAGGTGTTCCCTGCAAAATTGAGTCGCGGCCAAATGCGGCGAAGGATGGCTTGATCACGTGCGGGAGTTTGCGACGCGATTTCGGCTAACGTAATTCGACTTGGAGGTTCGAGGCCCATTTGTGCCTTGAAGGCTGCGATTCCTTGCTCGACAGACCGCATCTCGATCTGGACTTGGCTCTCTCGTGCAACCCCGAACACAGATGAAACTGCTGGCAGAAGCAATGCCAACAAAGTTGCGATCACCACGATGACAATCATCAACTCAATCAATGTGAAGGCTTGTCGCGCGGGGCCATACTGTTGTCTTGAAAAATCATTTGCTGAGTTGCGTCGCATGATTCTCTCTCCGAGATTCTTTCAAATTCCTGACCCCGGTTCTAATCCCGGGCCGAGGTCTGGGGCTGCTCCGTGGTGACCTTGATGGGTCGTGGGTCGGGGCACTCGATTTTGATGACTGGTTCGGACTGCTACTGATCTCACGAGCTGACGCTCGTTGCGGCCTGGGGTTGTTCCCGGACCGGTTGACTTCGCTTTGTCCCGATTCTGGAGAATCGGGCTACATTGGTGAATCGGACTACGTCGTCGTTCCGCAGGCACAATCTGGGCTGGGGATCGAGGCTCGATTCTGCGGGCCTCGAATTGGTTCAGCCGTTGTGGTGCAGGCGTTCTGTTCGCGGAGCGAACAACGACTATCTTCGACTTTCTACGACAAGTCGTTCAGCAGCTTGACCAGCGGCATGAACAACGCGATGACGATGAAGCCCACGATGAGCCCCAGGACCACGACCATGATCGGTTCCAGCATGCTCACCAGACCGTCCACCAGGACCGCGACCTCTTCGTCATACACATCGGCGATCTTGTACAACATGGTGTCCAGAGCACCGGTCTCTTCACCGACGTCGACCATGTTCACGACCATGTCGTCGCAGATGCGGGCCTCCTTCAGAGGGACGGCCATCGACTCACCTTCGCGAATTGCGTTATAAACATTTTGAAAAGCTCGAACAAATACAGCATTACCGGCGGTGTCGCGGGAGATGATCAGTCCTTCCAGAATGGGTACGCCCGAGGCGATCAGCGTGCCCAGTGTTCTGGATGTTCTGGCGATAATTGTCTTCTCGATAATCTTGCCCATCAATGGGACGCGGAGTGCGATCCAGTCGATGACGAACGCCCCGGTTTTGTTCTTTCTAATGAGTTTAATCATCAGATATAAAGCGAACGGAATGGCCGGAGCCAGGTAGAAGTACTTCACGACGTTGTCGCTGATGAAAATCAGCAGGTTGGTCATGGGGGGCAGTTCGGTGCCGAAGTCCATGAAGATCTTCTTAAACTTCGGAATGATGAAGTACATGATGAAGCCGACGATCAAGGTGGCGACACCGACGACCGCACACGGATAAATCATGGCGCCTTGAACTTTACGCTTCAAGCTCTGGCCGCGTTCCTTGAATTCGGCGAGACGCTGGAGGATGACTTCCAGAGCACCACCGGCCTCACCGGCCTTCACCATGTTGACGTACAGGCCGTCAAAACATTTGGGTTGCTTGGCCATGGCTTCAGAGAGCGTGTTGCCGGATTCGACGTCTTCAATGACGCCCGACAATGAGCTCTTGAGGACTCCCGGTTTCGCCTGGCCTTCGAGAATTCGCAGGCTGCGGAGGATGGGCAGGCCGGCGTCTTGCAGGGTCGACAACTGACGGGTGAACGTACAGAGTTTCTTCTGCGAGACGCCGCCAAAGGTGAAGCCGCCTTTTTTGCGTACGGGCTTCTTCTTGGCAGGAGCCGCGGTTTTGGCACCGCCCCCCTTCTTGCCGGCCGCCTTCTTCGTGCCCTTCTCGGAGATTTTGGTGACGTAGAAGCCCTTGGACTTGATCATCGTTTGGGCTTCGGCCTCGGACGGCGCATCAATCGTGTCCTTGACCTCGGTCCCCGTGTTGTCCATCGCTTCGTACTGGAATGTTGGCATGGCCAGACTCCGTCTGTGATCAAGTAGCCCGTGGGGTTTGTATCAGTTGTTGTAGCCTGACTCTCTGAGTCGGGCATTCTTGTCTTCGCAGTTCGCCCGACTCTGGAGAGTCAGGCTACAGGTTATTCTCGGCGTTATTCCTCGGTGACCGTTTCTCGCACGATTTCGTCGATGGTTGTGGCACCGTCGAAGATTAGCTTCAGGCCGGCTTCTCGCAGGGTTGTCATGCCTTGCGAACGAGCCAGGTGCCGCAGTTCGTCGATTGGGGCGTTCGAGACGACCATGTCGCGAATGTCGTCGGTGACGTCCAGTAATTCGTACACACCGCAGCGACCCTTGTAGCCGGTGTTGTTACACCGCTGGCAGCCACGGCCATAATAAAACTTGTATTTGCGAGCCTGAGCCACCGGCAGTTGCAATTCCATCAATAGCTCATCGCTCGGCTCGAACTGCGTGCGGCATTCGACGCAGATCTTGCGGACCAGTCGCTGGGCCAAAATGGATTCCAGAGTGGCGGTGAGCAAGAACGGCTGGATGCCCATGTCTCGCAGGCGAGTCACGGCGCTGGGGGCGTCGTTCGTGTGCAGCGTGCTGAAGACGAGGTGTCCCGTCAGAGCACTTTGCACAGCAATTTCGGCCGTTTCGAAGTCGCGGATCTCACCGATGAGGATCGTATCCGGGTCATGTCGCAGGATACCTCGCAGCACCGTGGCGAACGTGACTTCGATGTCCGGGTTGACCGGGATCTGGATCAGGCCTTCAATTTCGTATTCGACCGGGTCTTCGGTCGTGATGATCTTAGTTTCGATGTCGTTCAGTTCGTTCAACGCCGAGTACAACGTCGTCGTCTTGCCGGAACCCGTGGGGCCCGTCACTAGCACGATGCCGTTCGGGCGGCGAATCATCTGACGGAACCGGCTGAGCGTGTTCGCATCCATGCCGATCTTGTTCAAGTCGAGCTGCACGACCGTCCGGTCGAGAACTCGCATGACGACCGCTTCACCAAACATGGTGGGCAGCACGCTGACTCGCAAGTCGACCGAGTTGCCGCCGACATTCAATTCAATACGGCCGTCCTGGGGCAGGCGACGCTCGGCGATGTCGAGCTCGGCCATAACCTTGACGCGGGTCACGATGGCGTTGGCGAGATGGCGGGGCGGCGGCACCATTTCGTACAGGACGCCGTCAGCCTTCACGCGGATTTTGAATTCATCTTCGAATGGTTCGAGGTGGATGTCGCTGGCCTGATCGCGAATGGCGAGCAGCAGCACCATGTTGAGCAACTTGCGGATCGGTGCGGCGTCGGCGAGTTCTTCCTGACTGGTCAGGTCGAAGCCCCCCGAGCGGGCCTGCTCTTCGCCCATCTGCTCTTCGATGTCGCTGAGGACGTCCTCGATGCTTTCCTGTCGATCTGCGTAATAACGTTCGATGGCCTGGGTGACGTGCATCTCATTCGAGACCGCACCGCGGACATCGTAGCCCAGGAAGTTACGCAGATCGTCGAGAGCCGCGATGTTCTGGGGGTCGGCCATCGCGACCGTCAGGACGTTGTCCTTCAGGGCGATGGGCATGATTTTGTACAAGCTGGCCATCGTCTCGGGGACGAGTTCCAGAACCTTGGCGGGAACGTTGGTCTCCGGCAGGTTGACGACCTGCATGCCCCATTGTTCGGCCAGGGCTTCGGAGATCTGGGCCTCATTCACCAAACCCAGGCGGACCGCAACGCGACCGATGACTTCACCGGGGCTTTGCTTTTGTTGCTCGAGCACATCCCACAGTTGATCTTCTGTGAGATATCCGAGGTCTACCAGGATTTGTCCGAGGCGACGTGAGGCCATGACTGATTGCTTTCCTCAAGAGGGAATTGTTTTTGAACGCAGGATGAAGTCGGAAGCGATGTCGTGGCCTGATCAGAGGCCGGTGTCATTCTTCCTCTTCTCCATCCTCGTCCTCGTCATCCTTCAAGAGACCCTTCTTCGCGAGGGTGATTTTGTTTCGCAATTCGGCGGGGCCGTTGGAGCGGACGATTACGTCACGCTCTTCGCAGAGCCCTGTCTTCCACAAGTTAAAGAGTGCATCATCCAGCAATTGCATGCCGTACTTACGGCCGGTCTGGATCGATGAATTGATACGGTACGTCTTATTCTCACGAATCAAGTTGGCGATGGCGGAGGTCACCACGAGCATCTCGTAGGCGGCGACCATGCCCTTGGGCTTGCGAGCCAGGAGGGCCTGGCTGAGGATCCCGATGATGGCCGTCGACAACTGGGTTCGAATCTGTTCCTGCTGACTGGTCGGGAACACGTCGATGATACGGTTAACGGTACCTTGGGCACCGGTTGTATGCAGGGTCCCGAACACCACGTGGCCCGTTTCGGCGGCGGTGATGGCGGCTTGAATCGTATCCAAGTCACGCATTTCACCGACGAGAATGATGTCGGGATCCATACGCAACGCACGTCGCAGAGCTTCCGGGAAGTCGGGGACATCGACCCCGATTTCCCGCTGGTTGACCGTGCACATGACATGTTTATGGTAATACTCGATGGGGTCTTCGAGTGTGATAATGTGATGGTCGCAGTGATGGTTCAAATAATTGATCATGCTGGCGAGACTGGTTGTCTTGCCTGATCCCGTCGGACCCGTTACCAGGAACAGACCACGCGGCCGAGTGATGAGCTCGGCGACGACGGACGGTAGCCCCAGTTGTTCGAATGTCAGGAACTCGTTCGGAATTCGCCGCAGCACCATGCCGATATGACCACGTTGCTTAAAGACGGCCACGCGAAACCGGGCGAGCTCGCCAAATGCGAACCCAAAGTCAGTCCCACCACGCTCTTGCAGCTCCTGCTGATTGCGTTCGGGGGTAATACTCTTCATCAAGCCGACGCAGTCTTCGGCTTCCAGTGATTTGGTTTCCAGCCGGACCATGTGGCCACCGGCTCGGAGCACGGGTGGTTGACCGCTGGTGATATGCAGATCGCTCGCCTTTTGGCTGATGACGGTCTGCAGCAATTTATCGATCTGAACGGCACCGGCCATACGAATCAGGCTCCTTGCACGCTGTGTGGGACAGGATGGCATTGATCAACCCGACAAACTCGGGCTTGGCAAGACCACCGGTAGATGTGACAGGTCATGGGCGCGTCGTCGACATCGACTTTCTGTCTGAATTTCGCGTGGAACCGTAATCGCAGAATATGAAGAACCATGACTGTCCCAGAACGGGAGGCCACGGGCTGTTGACGCTTCAATTATCCCGCCACGCTCGCTCAGACCCAAAAATATTCTGTTTGGCACTTCGGAATCGAACACGTTGAGAAGTCGACCATGCTGCCGGGATCAAATTCTCGGCAGCCAGCTAAACCCCTTAGTCTCCGTAGTTTGACTCTCGAAGATTTGCGTTGCGAATTGCATCGACACGGTGTCTGGATTTGCGAAATTGAACATATAAAGGTTGTGATATAGACGATAAAGCGAAACTTCGGCCCTGCGCCCATGTCGCGGAAATAGGGCGCCATGGAAATCCAAAGTTTCAATGCGAATTGGCAACCGGCTCCGGGCCGGAGGGTGCTCGATCAGTGTCCGCCTTGGAAGAGTTTGAAGACTTCCGTCAGATTCGTAATCCCTGTCAGGGCACGCATTGTGGCATCTTCGACGATGGTCTTCATGCCGAACAACCGGGCCTGGCGACGAATGTTTTGAGCGGGCTCACTGCGGAAAGTCATTTCCCGCATGGTGCCATTCATCATCATTAATTCGTAAACAGCCGTTCTACCCCGGCAGCCAGTTTGCTGGCAATATGAACACCCAGTGCCGCGCATGAAATTGGCGGTTGCGATCTGCTCCGGGGTGATCTCCAGGGATTGCATTTCGCCCGGGTCGGGCTTGTAAGACTGCTGACACTTCGGGCAATTCTTGCGAACGAGGCGTTGT
Organism: Planctomycetaceae bacterium; assembly: GCA_028291605.1. GTDB lineage: Bacteria > Planctomycetota > Planctomycetia > Planctomycetales > Planctomycetaceae > JAKFVC01. The sequence goes on from JAQGHS010000336.1 coordinate 8,919, forward strand.
GCCATGATCGCCATGACGCTGGAAGCGACCAGAAATGGCTGTACGCCCATATCGATAAGGCGTGTCACAGAACTGGGCGCATCGTTTGTGTGAAGAGTGCTGAAAACCAAGTGTCCTGTAAGTGAGGCTTGAATTGCCATCTCCGCAGTCTCGTGATCGCGGATTTCCCCGACCAAGATGACATTCGGGGCCTGTCGCAACATCGCTCGAATGATGCGGGCAAAGTTCAGCCCGATATTAGCGCGGACCTGAACCTGGTTGATCCCCGGCAGGTAGTATTCGACCGGGTCCTCGGCGGTAATGATTTTCCGGTCGGGACGATTGAGTTCGCCGAGAGCACTGTAGAGTGTCGTCGTCTTGCCCGAGCCGGTCGGGCCTGTCACCAAAAAGATCCCGTTCGGACGCCGGATGATGTTTTGAAACTTACGGTAGTTGTCCTCACCGAAGCCCAGGTTGCGGATACCGACCTTGATGTTATCGCGGCTGAGAATACGCATGACGATCGACTGGCCGTGGACGCTGGGGAGCAGACTCACGCGCAGGTCGAGGTCTTTGCCTCCAACTGTCGTCTTAATACGACCGTCCTGAGGCCGCCGCTTTTCGGAGATGTCGATGCCCGACATGATCTTGAAGCGGGAGGTTAATGCCGCAAGCAGACGTCTTGGCGGGCTGTCACGTTCGATCAGCACACCGTCGATCCGGTACCGGATGCGGACGCGGTTTTCGAACGGCTCGACGTGGATGTCGCTGGCACGGAGGTTCACGGCTTCCGTAATGATGAGATTACAGAGTCGGATGACAGGAGCAGACTCGTCGTCTTGATTGGAGGCCGTGCTGGCCATTTCGGCTTCAGTGGCGGTGAAGTCGATGGCCGTTTCGGTGAATTCGTTCAGGATCGAGTCAACCGACTCCGTTTCGCTGGCTCCGTAGTTCCTATTAATAGAGGAGAGGATGGCCTCTTTGGATGCCAGGACGACGCCGATTTCGCGGTTCAGGAGGAATCGCAGTTTATCGAGGACGTCATAGTTCATGGCGTCGGCGATCGCGACGGTCAGCTTGTCGTCCTCAACGGAGACGGGGCAGACCATATTTTCGCGGGCGACCGATTCCGGCAACAGTTGCACGGCGGCTTGCGAGATCTCGGTTTCTTCGAGATTGATGTACTGGTAGCCCAACTGGGCCGCCTGAGCTCGTCCAATGTCGTCGGCGGTGGCATACTCGAGACGCACCAGAGCCTCTTCGATTTTGACCCCCAGGTTTGACGCAAGCTCTTTTGCTTCTTGGGCTTGATCCTTGCTGATCTGGCCCTTCTTGATGAGCTGTTGAACCCAATCGCCAGCCATCTTGCTTACTCCTCTCGCGGAAAAATCAAAGCCGTCGTCGCTAATAATGACGGCAAGTCAACCAAAACAACGAACGGAACACGTCGTACACCCAGCCGTCACCCGCATTGTGGTGTGGGTTCCAACTGGGTGGAGTTCAAATAGAAAACGAGTACCAACGGCTTCCGATCGAGAGCCAATCGGAATGGATATCTTCAATCATGAACCAACGGCGCGCCAAAGTAAACGATCAACGGCGATTTCTCGACGCCGAATGATACACCTTAAGACGGCCTTCATCTGGGAGACGGTTGTGACGGGTGAAAGTTGTTGTTCGCTCCGCGAACGCAACGCGAGTGTCTGGACGGATGGAGTGGAAAAGGGCGTTCCAGGCTTTTCAACGCCGCTACTGCGAATGCGTTTCGATCGCGGAGCGATCAACGACTTTCATTATACGCACCGGGAGCATTTGCAGTCGCACGACGGATCTGGCATTCTGACGGAGCGCCGATCGCAGATTCCAATCAAACCACCAACCGGGGGAGCCAACATGAGTGCCGAAGAACGAGCGAAAGAACTGGGACTGACATTTCCTGAGCAAGCTGTTGGTTATCTCAACTTGTGTGCCAAGACGGGGAATTTGCTGATGACTTCGGGTCATGTCAGCGATTTGAAGGGCAAGCTGGGGGCCGGTTTGACGGTCGAGCAAGGCTACGAGGCGGCCAAGGACTGCGCGGTGAAGATTCTGCGCTCGGTGCATGCTCGCCACGGCAGCCTGGACGGATTGCGGGTGATCAAGTTGCTGGGGTGCGTGAACTCGACATTGGAGTTTACCGACCAGCATCTGGTGATTAACGGGGCCTCGGACCTGCTGCACAAGATCTTCGGGAAAGAGACCGACGGCTATCACGCGCGAAGTGCGCTGGGTTTTGCCGCGCTGCCCACGGGAGCGGCGGTGGAAGTCGAAGCGATTTTTGAGATCAAGGGATAGCACGGTAACAACAGGCCGGGAGTGATGATCCACAGATTTCGCAGATGACGCAGATGGGGATTGTATTTCTTCGAGTCCGTTGTGTTCTTCTGTTCGAACAAAGAGGATTTAGAACAGAAGGTCACGAAGGTCACAAAGAGTTTCAATCTTCGGGATGATCAAATCTGTGTCATCTGCGAAATATGTGGATCAAACTCTTCGTGGAATGAAGGCTTTCAAGGCACTCGAGTTGAACTCCGTCGGCCGGCAGCGTGTCTCTATCGAAGTTGGCCCTTCGGATTCCATT
>JAQGHS010000349.1 GCA_028291605.1 Planctomycetaceae bacterium
TCGGGGACTTTGCCTTCCCGTTCGATGACTTCGATGCCGCATTCCTGAACGTCCCAATCGATCTTCACCCCTGTGGCGTCGACACACCGCCGAGTGGCCTCGGCGATTTCGGGACCAACTCCATCACCGGGGAGAAGTGTCACGTGATACATGAAAGGCCTTTCGTGAAATCTGCGATGCGAATCAGCTCCGCGCGAAGCTCACTCAGCTCGATGCCCATGAATGCGGGCTGATCGGTATTTTACGGCGATCACCGCGGTCGGAGAGTGCCCGTCTAACGACCGGAAACCGCACACCAACCAAGATTTGCACGGTAACAGATGGGACAGGCCAATTCAAGAATGGGGGAGGAGGGTCCTTCGTCATTTGTCCGTAGTCCTTGGTTATTGATTCGAGGCGTTGGATTTTTCGTTCGTTGCCTCTTTGACGCCTATAATGGCAAGTCCGGGCCTCCGTTTTTCGAGCATCCATTGGGGACGCAATGCCGTTTTTGTCAGGAGTGGGCCGCGCCCTCGCACATCGCAACTACCGCCTGTTTATTGCCGGGCAGAGCATTTCGCTGATCGGCACCTGGATGCAGGGGATCGGTTTGTCGTGGCTCGTGTACGACCTGACGAAATCGGCGTTTATGTTGGGAGTCGTCAGTTTCTCCAGCCAACTACCGACACTCTTCGTCGCGCCCCTTGCGGGCGTTTTGTCCGATCGCTGGAATCGGCATCGCACGCTGCTGGTCACCCAATCTGTGGCCATGCTGCAAGCGGTGTTGCTGGTCGGGCTGATGTGGAGGGGGCAAATCCAGATCTGGCAGATCATTGCCCTGGGGGTGGTGCTGGGAGTGGTCAACGCCTTCGACATGCCCACCCGCCAGGCGTTTCTCACCGATATGGTGCCGAATCGCGACGACCTGCCGAACGCGATTGCGGTGAATTCGTCGATCGTCAATTCGGCCCGGTTGATCGGCCCCTTTCTCGCGGGATTGCTGATTGCCGCGGGCGGTGCGATTTCTTGTTTCCTCGTCAACGCGGTCAGCTATGTTCCGGTACTGGGCGCCCTGATTGCCATGCGCGATCTGCCGGTTCGACCCACCACGCATACCAACACGATTCGCGAAGGATTGGTCGAGGGTTTTCGATACGGCTTTGGCTTTCGGCCGATTCGAGTCCTGTTATCGATGATGTCACTCGTGAGCCTGGCGGGAATCTCGCTGTCGGTGCTGTTGCCCGTGTTCGCCAACGACATCCTCAAGGGCGGCCCCATGCTCTTCGGAATGCTGACGGGCGCTTCCGGCTGCGGTGCTCTCACCAGTGCCCTCTACCTCGCATCTCGCAAAAGCGTTCTCGGCCTGGGGAGCAAGATGTGCTGGGCCACAGCGACCTTCGGCGTGGCCATCATCGGCTTTGGATTCTCACGCAGCATTCCGCTGTCACTGTTCCTGCTATTCATCAGCGGGTTTTCGATGATGCTGCAGATGGCAGCCTGCAATACCCTGCTGCAAACGATTGCCGAAGAAAGCAAACGGGGCCGCGTCATGAGCCTCTACACCATGGCCTTCATGGGGACGGCCCCCGTCGGCAGCCTGCTGGCCGGAGTCATCGCCGACCGATATGGGGCACCGTTCGCGCTGCTGGCAGGAGGCCTGAGCTGCATCGCCGGAGCAATCGTATTTGCTCGGCAACTGCCACTGTTGCGGGCACAAGTCCGCCCGATCTACGAACAAGCTGGAATCCTGGCCCCGGTGGCAGTGGCCGTCAATGCGGTCGCTCAACTGGAAACGCCGCCGGAAGAGCCAGGCTGACCGAGGGGTCGGGCCACCTTCCACGACACGCTTCGATTGTCGACAATCCGATGGCCTTACTCTACACTCTGGACGCACGTCTGGAACTTGAAACCGCTTCTACAAAGAGTCACTCTCATGTCGCGCGTCATCGCCCGTCCCACTCAGTTGGATCTCGATTCCCCCGGTCGCCGTGACTATTGGGTCGCGCTGGAACATGACAGCATCTGGGGCGATCATCTGATCCCGCTGACCGTCTGGGTCGGCCCGGAAGTTCGCACCGGCGAGGGTCTCGTGGCGTTTGGTTCGAATCATGGCAATGAATACGAAGGCCCCTGTGCCTTGAAAGGACTCCTGCACGAGATCAACCTGCAAGACGTCCGCGGCCGCATCATTCTCGTGCCTGTCCTGAATCCGTCTGCTTTCCGAGCGGGCACCCGCGAAAGCAAACCCGACGACGGCGTGAACCTGAATCGAGCCTTCGTCGACGGTGCCGGGGTGATCCCGTCATTGTCGGGGATCACGCATCGCATCGCTGCATTCGTCCGAAACTACATTTGGCCCCGGGTGCATGTCGTCCTGGATCTGCACTCGGGGGGCGATGTCGCCCGCTTCTCACCGTGTGCCAGTTTTCATCCAGTCGAAGACCCCGAACTATCGGCGAAAATCGAACAAACGGCACGCTGGTTCGGAGTCCCCAGCGTGATGATTTATCAAAACGCCACCCCGGGATTGCTGCCGAGCGAAGCCGAACGTCTGGGCAAGATTACCGTCGGCACGGAACTCGGCTGGGGCAGGTCGGTCAACCCGGAAGGCGTACGCTATGGGCGACAGGGGGTCCTCGCAGCCGCTATTCATCAAGGCCAGTTGCGGGGAAAGATCGAACCGATTGGCTATCACCTGGCCGGAACCCAACGCAAGCTGGAGATGGTCGACCGCGATTGCTTCACCGTGGCCCCGTTCGACGGTCACTACGAACCGTTGCTGGAATGTGGCACCGCGGTCAGCAAGGGCCAAGTCGTGGGACTTCTGCACGACTTCGATCACATCGACATGCCTCCCTGGCCGGCAGTTGCGGGGGTCGATGGGGTCGTGTTGGCTCAGGCTTGGGTCGCACCGGTGCCACGCGGGCAGCATATCGTTGTGGTCGGAAAGTTGATTGCGTGAACTCTCGTTAAGGTCGATGGGAGGGTGAGGTACCCTCTGGGTCCCTCACCCTCCCATCAACCGCAATTTGGCACTCCATCATGCCTACCCGACGGACTCTCGCTTCCCGGCAAGCAAATCCGCCCCGCGTTCCAACGCCTCTCGAACCAGGTGCCCCATCTTGGGGTGCGAGGGTTCCAAATCCGGCTGCAAACCCTCGGCAACAAGATGCTCGGTCGCAGTCGGGCCGATCGAGGCAATCACGCATTTGCTGGCCGCTGCACGCCATTCCGCTTGTAGTCCAAGAGATTCCGCGACGGTGAGCACGCTCGTCAGTTGAAACGAGCTGGTCCACATCAGGATCTCGAATTGACCGGCGATCGTGCCGCGGATTGCTGCTTCTAAAGGCCCGGTGTCCTCGGGCAAGTCCCAGCGGTAGACGGGGACGGCAGTGACCTCGGCCTGACGTTCCCGCAAACCGGCGTAAAGTTCCGCGTTCGGCTGACCGTACTCCTGAATCGCGATGCACTTCCCAGCGACGGGAACCTGAGTATCCAGCAGTTCAAGCAATTCGCGCCAGGTATTGGGCTCGCGCACTTGATGGTCAAATTTCAGTTGCCATTCGCGTAGCACGGCTGCCGGCTTGGGACCGCGAACGATTAACGTCGTTTTCGCCAATGCGGCAAATAAGGCCTCGCGAGAATGCCGGGTCTCGAGGACTTCCAGCAACCCTCGGGCACCGACACCAGTTAGAAAGACCACGACGGCAAATCGGTCCTGCAGCAACTCATCCGCAAACGCAAACGCTTGCGGGTTCTCATCGAGTGCGATCTCGCGCATCGACGGGGCAATTGTCGCGATGCCCCCCTGGCGTTCGATCAGCGAGCGAATGTCCTCACCACGCCGGCTTTCGAAAGCACAAACACGTAGCGGAGCCGGCGGAGGATTCGTGGAGAGCTCTTCAACCATATGACCGGCGACAAATTAGTGCCGCATCCCTGTGACAACTTGATTCCCAACCGCAATGGTAAGACCGCGTGAGAATCAGTCGCTGTACAATGATTAAACAGGGCCGAACCAGAAAAATGATTGCAAAATTGCAAACATCGGAGGCTGTTTACTGTTCACAAAGGCCACTGTCGATTACTATCATTGACAGTTTAACATCAAAGAATGAAAAAAGAGTAGTCGGCCGGAAGTGTAGGCGCTCGCCCGGATCGGACTCACAGTCGTCTCCGGCTACACCCCCAGCCGAACTACCCTTGGTGAAGCAGTTCGAGTCATCCGCTTCGACTTGCCAGTTTCCCGGTTGAGTTAGTGCTTGTTTGGGCCTCAACTCGTCGTTGCGTTTGATGTAAGAGGTAATAGCAAGGGCTGTGCCGGGAACTGAAAGTGAGTTGGTATTTCTTTCATAACCCATTGATGTAATTGGTTATAGAAAAAATATCACCAACCTGAAGGGCTGTGCCAGACGCTTTTTTGAGCATAGGGATCGGGCAAACGGTGCCTGAAAGCTGCTCAGAGAGTAAGCAATGGTATGGGATTGGATCGGCCGACTGTGCCAAACCTGATTCCCTGAAACGCCCGCCATCGAGCACTCGGAAGACTTGGACACTCCTTGCTTAGGCACTACTCGCCCGCCTAAGCAAGGAGAATGTCCAGATCGAGTCAATTTCGCCCGCAAAGCGGT
>JAQGHS010000373.1 GCA_028291605.1 Planctomycetaceae bacterium
TTGCCGTCGCGGCAGTTGCGCTGCTGTACTTCGCTTCGATTGGTCCAGCTTGCTGGATGGCGTCGCGGTCACCAGAGCGCCATGACAAACTCCTCAGTTTGATTTACGCTCCGATTGTTTGGACGTATGGTGGCAGTCCCCTGTGGTCACAACAAATCATTACCGATTATGTGAATTGCGGCAGAGCCCAACCGCGATTTATTTACGTCTTCGAACCGCCCAATATTCGCAGAGTGCGTGCGCGGGACTACTTTGGGACTCTCACGCAGAGAAAGGGATGGCGGAGGCCGTGAACGACGATCAACAATTCAAACGATGAGAGTTGAGTTCCATCGATCCTGGCATACTCGGCTACTTTCCTGATATGAACGAACCGCTTCAACACAAGTCCCGTGCTTGGTTGCCGATCGCCGCAGTGGCGACGTTGCTGACGTATCCCGTCTCGTTTGGTCCCGCCTGTTGGATAGCGTCAAGAATGAACGCCCCTGCCCATAAAGTAGTCGACGTGGCCTATGCTCCGGTCCGGTGGACGTATCATTGCAGTCCGCAGTGGGCCCAACACTTGATCTCGGGATATGCGAATCTCAGCCGCAAGGACATCCTGTTCCGGATTCTCATCTTCGATGATCATATCCATTTTTTGGACGGCACGGATTTCCGGCTTCACCGACGTCCACTGAAATCTGCGAGACCTGCGAGTCGCACACCAATATGAACGCAACGCCGCGACGGACATCTGGGGCGTGGATCCCAATCGCACTCTTGGCGATGTTGTTGCTGTATCCCTTATCGTTCGGCCCCGCCTGTTGGGTTGCCACCCGCATGTCTTCGGTTAATGGAGATCGGTTCAACCAGATTTATTTCCCGATCATCTGGACCTACAACAACAGTCCAGACGCGGTACAGCAGGTGATCTGGACCTACGCAAGCCTGGGAGAGGGCGATCTACAGATGATGATTATCGCCCGCTCAGAGATCTATTTTTTTTCGCCACCGTCAGACCCGTACTTCTAATGAACGAATCACTTCGACAGACATCGCGCGCCTGGGTCCCGATTGCGTTAATGGCAATTCTGCTGTTCTATCCGTTGTCGTTCGGCCCCGCCTGCTGGTTGGTGTCACGGACGACTTCAGTCAATGCAAGCTGGAGACCTGTGTTGTATTTGCCCCTGTTGCCAGTCTACCAAAGGTGTCCCGAATTGATCGTGTCTTGTGTCGACGCATTTGTTAATTTCGGGGCAGGAAAGAACATCGTCATCATTCGGGAAAACGATATTGCCATTTGGGATCGAAATGGACTGATGTAGTTCGATCCGAAGGTTCGAATCATTCGATGGAATCTGTCTGAATTCCAGCTCCCGGCGACAACATCATGAACGAACCACGTCGACAGACATTTCGCGCCTGGGTCCCGATTGCGTTAATGGCAATTCTGCTGTTCTATCCGTTATCGTTCGGCCCCGCCTGCTGGATGGCGTCGCGGCCAGGTCCCAACCGGGACTACGAGAGCAAAATGAGATTGCTGAACGGCATCTATGCCCCGGTCTACTGGACTCACCACTACAGCCCCCCGGTGGTGCAGGAGCAGATTGAAAACTTCGCCAACCTGGGAGTAGAGAATGGCGCGATTGATTTTTATTTCGATCGCATCTGCTTTTTTGAAGACGCTGCTCCCGGAGCTGACTTCGCCTTCGTCTATTAACTGGAACGCCCGACCCAAATTCGACAGCCTGACCTACGCCTTCGGCTTAGCCTGCCCCAAGCGGGCCTCGGCCTCACGGAATTCCTTCAGCATGTCGCCCATCCCTCTCCAGCGATTGCTGGGTGAGGCTTCCAGGCCCTTCATGATCGTCTCGGCGACTTGATCGTCGATGTTTTTGACGAGTTCGCGGATGTCGATGGCCGGATTGTTGATGTGCTGCATGACCGTTTCCAGCGATTCACCCGCTTCCCAGGGGAATCGCCTGGCGTACATTTCGTAACACGTCACCGCGTACGAAAACACATCAATCCGCTGGTCGGTTCGCTGTCGCTTGATGAGTTCGGGGGCCATGTAGTTGGCCGTGCCCGTGCGGTTTCCCGGAGCTTGAAACACGGACGTATTGGGGACCACCAGGCCGAAGTCGATCAGGTACAATACGTTGTCTTCCGAGATCATGATGTTCCGCGGGCAGATGTCGCGGTGGATCCAGTTCTTCTGATGGAAGTATTCGAGAGCTTCCCCCATCTGAATGATGTAATTCAGCCGCCACTTCTTCATCCGGTCGTTCTGCACGTCGACCAGATAGCTGAGACTCACCCCTTCGATGAAATCCATGACGAGGAACGGTTCGTTCTCCATCGTCACGCCGTGTTCCAGCGTCCGCACCACGTTGGGGTGCTTCAACTGCATGGCGATTTCCCCTTCGCTGGGCTTGTTTCGACCTTTGAAGCGGTCTTCCAGCTTCTTGGTCTTTTCCTTGTCGAGCACCTTCAGCGCGACGATCTTACCCGACATGCTGTCTCGGGCACGCCACACCTTGGACATGCTTCCCTGGCCGACGCGTCCGATCAGATCAAAACGTTTTGTCACGTCGATCCGATTGACCTTCGGCTTCTTCTGGAAGAACTGTTTTAATTGCTCGAGCAACTTCATTCGCGACTAATCCGTGATAAATGAGTGGTGAGTGGCGAGTGGTGAGTGATAAGTGGGAAGAACGATGCCACGGAGCACCTCTTCTCGCCACTCGTCACTCACCACTCGCCACTCGTTCGTCGCCACTTCTTCAAAGTATACAGCCTGTAGCGAGTTACGGCTATGGTTTCCGCCACGACCGACGAAACCGCCGTTGCCCAAATTCCCTGTTGTGTGATAAATTCCCGCCGCGCGACCGGTCTCGGAGAGAGAGCCCTTGCGCGCGGAGCGGGGTCGGGGCCACGATTTTTGGAAATTGGCCGTTTTCACCGGGAATGAAAAACCATGTCAACGACGGCCAATTACAAAAAATCGTAGACCCGACCCCTTGAGAAATACTCGGCATCAAGGATGACGCCGTCATGGCTGCTTATCGCGAACATTTGACGACCAGTTGCGTCCTGGGAATCGGCGTGGCCTCGTCCGCGATCGCGCTGGGTTTTACGCCGGTCCAGGGGGTGCTGGGGGGGACCATTACGGGCCTCGGCGGAATTCTGCCCGACCTGGATTCCGAATCAGGCCGCCCCGTCCGCGAGATCTTCGGTGTCACCGCGGCACTCGTTCCGATCGTCATGATTCGCCACCTGCTGGAATGGGGCGGCAATACCGATGGTGCGATGTTGCTCTGTGTGATGCTGTATGTCTCGGTCAAATATGGCGGTGCGATGCTGCTGGGGGTCCTGGCCGTGCATCGCGGAATGTTTCACAGTATTCCCGCCATGCTGATCGCTGGCGAGGTCGCCTATTTGGGCTACAAGAGCGAACAGATCAGCATGAAGCTGCTGATGGGTGTGGGAATCATGATCGGATTCTTTTCGCACCTGGTACTGGACGAACTTTACGCCGTGGAATGGCATGGCTTGCGCGTCAAATTGAACAAGTTCGCGGGGAGTGCGGTCAAATTCTCCGGACGCAGTTACCCGGCCAACATCTTCGCGTATGGGTTGCTGTTTACGCTGTCGTATACGGTCTGGGTCGACGGCGGGCTGCAGAAGGGGCTGGATGATTTCACCAACAGCCATTTCGCCCAGCCAGCCCCCGAAGAAGTTGTCAACGAAGAAGATCCCGAATCCGTCAAATCCCGGCCGAAACCACCGGCGGTACGCACCAGGCCGTCCGGGCGGTTGGCCATCCAGGACGATGATTGGCGCGATAGCGACAGCCGCAAGTAAGCCCGTCGTAGCGTCAGGGGTCGGGTCTACGATTTTTCGAAATGGCCGCCCCCGTTTCACGATTCTCACCAGCTAACGCCGGCCAATTTCCAAAAATCGTGGCCCCGACCCCGGCCTGTGCCACATTTTCTTCGCAGGCCAGCGTTCCCGCATAGTATAGATCGTCAACTTGTAATCAACATTTCGTTTCATTCGGTTCGAACCATACTTTGCTATCATTTCTTTTGAGAACGGGCAACAAAGCATGTGATCAATCATGAGAGTGTGAACCACGAATAACACAAATGACACGAATCTGAACTCCTAAAACTGCCTACGCAGGAACAGCGTTCGGTACGCCAAACCGATCGCACTTTTCCAAATTCGTGTCATTCGTATCATTCGTGGTTCAAAAAGACTTTTCACTCGGTCAATAGACGATAAGTGACTCCTACAAAGATCTTTCCCAAAGGTAAGCGCCAGTCGCTAACAACCATCCGGCTTACGCCGGACGCTCGCCTACGAAGAGACAACCATGCCTGTGTCTGAGCTTGATCTGCGGCAAACCCTGGAAGCGGACTTGTCCGCCGTCATGCGGGGTGAAGTCCGCTTCGATGACATGACCCGCGGGCTCTACAGCACCGACGCCAGTGTCTATCAGATCCAACCGCTGGGTGTCGTCTTTCCTGAGGACCATGCCGATGTCGTCGCGGCCGTGAAGGTCGCGGCCCGGCATCGCGTTCCCATTCTGCCCCGCGGTGGTGGTACCAGTCTCTCCGGGCAATCGGTCGCCCGCGCGCTGGTCCTCGATCTGTCGCGCTGCATGTACCGGATTCTCGATATCGATCCGCAGCGGCAATTAGCGCGGGTCGAAGCGGGCGTGGTACTGATGCAGTTGAATCTGGCCCTCAAGCCGCATCAACTGCAATTTGGGCCGGATGTCTCTACCGCCAGCCGCGCGGCACTCGGGGGGATGATCGGCAACAATTCCGCGGGGTCTCATTCGCTGGTGTATGGCAAGACCATCGACCATGTACGCGAGGTCCGGGTCGTCCTGGCCGATGGATCCGAAATAACGTGCGGGCCGCTGACTCCGGCAGAACTCGCCGCGAAGCAGGCCCTCCCCACTCTCGAAGGCCGCATCTATCGCGAGTTCCCCCGCATCGTCAGCGAGAACGAAGCCGATATCATCGCCCGTTTTCCGCGTCTGCTGCGACGGGTCAGTGGCTACAACCTGGACGTCTTCGTCCCGCGCTTTGCGGCCACTCTGCCCCAGGCACCGGCATCGCAAAAACTCGATCTGCTGTTTCCCGATCGTAAGCTGTTCAACCTGTCTCGACTGATCGTCGGGGCCGAAGGGACACTCGGCATCGTCACTGAAGCGACAGTTCACACGATTCCATTGCCGCGTGAATTGGGGGTTGCCTGCCTGTTGTTTGATTCGGTCGATACGGCCGTCCAAGCGATCCCCAAGATCCTGGAATGCCTGCCGTCGGCCGTCGAGCTACTCGATCGCAACATCGTCGAGCTCTCTCGAGAGAATCTGCAATACAGTCATTATCTCGATTTCGTGGAAGGTGCCCCCGCCGCACTGCTGATCGTCGAGTTCATGGGCGAGACTCCGCTGCATGTTGAAGACGGTCTGATCCTGCTGGAACAACGCCTGAGCGGCAAGGCAGGGCTGTTGAAACTCATCCGGGCAACGTCCCAGGAACAGGCCGAAAAGATCTGGCGCTGCCGGGAAGCCGGTGCTCCATTGCTGCTGAGTATCCCCGGGGCTCGCAAGCCCATCGCGTTTGTCGAAGATCCGGCTGTGGAACCTTCAAAGCTGCCTGATTTTACGCGTCGTTTTCGCGAGATCCTGACCAAACACGGAGCCAGCGGCGCCTACTACGGGCATGCCTCGGTCGGCTGTCTGCACCTGCGGCCGATGATCGATACGAAGTCGGGCGCCGATCTGCAGCGGATGAAAGCGATCTCCGACGACGTGCAAAAACTGGTCTCGGAATTCAAGGGAGCGATGAGCGGCGAGCATGGCGACGGGCTGTCGCGCAGCTATCACAACCCGGCACTCTTCGGCCCGCGACTGTTCGAGGCGTTTCAACAGATCAAGGTGCTGTTCGATCCGTTCCGATTGCTCAACCCAGGCAAAGTGGTCGACACGCCGTCGCCGATTGAAAACCTGCGCTACGGGACCGAATACCAGCCGCTGCCCATCACGGCGTTCCAGGATTTTTCGAAGGAAGCCACGCACAACGACCTGCCTCTCAGCCAGGGGTTTCTCGCCGCCGCGGAGATGTGCAACGGCTCGGGCGTCTGCCGCAAGACGCACACCGGGACCATGTGCCCGTCATTCATGGTGACGCACGATGAAGAGCAATCCCCACGCGGCCGATCGAACGCATTGCGGCTGGCATTGTCGGGACAGATGCCTGAGGGATCGCTGACTTCCGAACGGATGCACGACGTCTTCGACACCTGCCTGCTGTGCAAGGGCTGTAAGGCCGAATGTCCGTCGAATGTCGACGTCGCGAAGTTGAAGGTCGAGTTCCTCGGTCACTACAACTTGCAGCACCGACCGTCCTATTCGACCGTGATTCAAGGCCACGTCGCCACATTAAACCGCATCGGCTCGGCGATCGCTCCGGTGGCGAATTGGCTCGCCAAATCGCCGGTCCTCCGCTGGTTGATGGAGCAGGCCACCGGCATCGATCGCCGCCGTCCGCTCCCCGAATTCGCCGCCGATCATTTTCCCGGCTGGTTCGGCAAACATCAGCCCCACCCGGCAGCCGGCACGCGCGGCGATGTCGTGCTGCTCGATGATTGTTTGACCTCGTACTGCGAACCGCAGATCAATCAGTCGGCAGTCCGCCTGCTGGAACAAGCTGGCTACCGCGTGCATCGAGCCGGCCTGTGGTGCTGCGGACGGCCGTTGATCTCCAAGGGATTACTCGAACCGGCCAAACGCCTGGTGCGGAGCAACGTGACCAAGCTGGCGGAATTCACGGCCCAGGGCTGGCCCATCCTCGGCTGCGAACCAAGCTGTCTGCTGACATTGGTCGATGAATATCCCGACCTCTTCCCCAGCGATCAGACCACGCAAGTCCAGAAGAATTCCTTCCTGCTGGACGGCTGGCTGGCAGACCGCGCAGCAGCCGGAAAGTTGCCACTGACGTTCCGCGGCCTGCACGAAACAGCCCTGGTCCACGGTCACTGCCAGCAAAAAGCCCTGGTCGGCATGACAGGGACTCAGCGCGCCTTGCAGCTAATCCCGGAACTCAAAGCCAAGCCGGTGGACTCAGGTTGCTGCGGCATGGCGGGGGCCTTCGGTTACGACCATTACGACGTCAGCCAGCAAATTGGCGAACGCGTTCTGTTTCCAGCGGTGAAGGGCCATCGCACCGGACCAGTGATCGCCCCGGGGTTCTCGTGCCGGCACCAGATCGCCGATGGAACGCAGACGAAAGCGGTGCACCCGGTGGAGTTACTAGCAAGGCAGCTACGAAGCGAGTAACAACCAGCGAGGGGTCGGGCGTACGAGTTTTCTGAAATTGGCCGTCAAAGACGAGATCATCGCCACACGACTCTAATCGGCCAATATCGAAAAATCGTAGGCCCGACCCCAATCGCGCAAAAAAGGGTCAAAAAAGGCCTTTTAGCCACGGATTCACACGGATGAAACACGGATGGGATCATCGTCAATTGAGCCCAAATTGGCAGTATCGACCAGACATAAACTCGGAGATTTGAATATGGTGCTGATCGCTAAAACACGTCCTAATCCGTGTTTCATCTGTGTTCATCCGTGGCAAAAAACTCTTCTTAATCGATTGGTTGTTGTGAGTTTGCTGTGCGCTTGGTGTCGCTGCTCACTCCTCGATCAGTCGCGTGCGATCGCGGAGCGAACACCGACACTCATACGAATTCTGCTACACTGCAAGGGCCGGGGTCGGGCCTACGATTTTTCGAGATTGGCCGATTCGCGGTTGCCTGGATAAGTAGACTGACAACGGCCAATTTCGAAAACTCGTACGCCCGACCCCTGATCGATATGACCATCCCTCGTTTAGGACTGCCTGATCTCGGTATTGGACTCGGACTGCGAACGGTCCATTTCGGGTATTTGCTCGAACACTTCCCGGCGGTCGACTGGTTCGAGATCATCTCCGAAAACTTTATGGATTCGGCGGGCCGGCCGCGGTATGTGCTGGACCAGATCGCCGAACGTTATCCCGTTGTGATGCATGGGGTGTCGTTGTCGATCGGTAGCAGCGACCCGGTGAATTGGGATTATCTCACCAAGTTGAAACGACTCGCGGACGCGATCCAGCCGCGCTGGATCTCGGACCATTTGTGCTGGACCGGGGTCTTGGGTCTGAATACTCACGACTTGTTGCCACTGCCGTTTACCGAGGCCTCATTGCAGCATGTCATCCAACGTGTGCGGCAGGTCCAGGAATTCTTAGAGCGACCGCTGGTGCTGGAAAATCCCAGCAGTTATGTCACCTTCCACATGTCGACGATGCCCGAATGGGAATTCCTGACACGCGTCGCCGAGGGTGCGGATTGCGGGTTGTTGCTGGATGTGAATAACGTTTATGTCTCGAGCAAGAATCATGACTTCGACCCCAGCGACTACTTGAAACGGATTCCGCATGAGCGCGTTGTGCAGATGCATCTGGCCGGCCACACCAACTGCGGGACTCATTTGATTGATACCCACGACGGGCCAGTGATTTCGCCCGTGTGGCAACTCTATCGTCAGGCGATTGAGCTGACGGGGCCGGTCTCGACGCTGTTGGAATGGGATGCCCGAATCCCCTCGTTTCCAGAGATGCACGCGGAGGCACTCAAGGCACGCGAGTGGGCTCGCGCCCCCGTGGCTGACGCTACAAAAAACGTCGGTGTTGACGTCGGAAATGTCTTGGACGCCGACGCTTCAAAAAACGTCGGCCACGAGAGTTGGCCTCATCCCGCCGCATTTGTCACTGCGGAGGTCGAATGAGCGCACTACCGTTCGATCTGCAGACTCTGCAAACCTGGATGCAAGCGGTGCTGATGGAGACCGATACGTCGCAGCGCATCGAAGACGTGATTACGGCATCGGAGCAACAGACCAGCCGCGAGCGCTTTCATGTCTATGCCAACGCCTATCAGGCCCGGCTGGTGGATTGTCTGCGAGAAGAATTCGCGACCCTCTGCAAGTTTCTCGACCAAGATGTGTTTGACGGTCTGGCGACCGCTTACCTGCAAGCTCATCCTTCGCAAAGCTACACCCTGGCGGACTTGGGAAAACAGTTCCCGCAGTTCATGAGTGAGACGGCCGCGGCGCTCGCCGACGTTGCCGACGGCGAATCCGAATCGGATGGCACCGGAACACAATTCCTGGTCGATCTGGCGACTTTGGAACGCCTCTATGCCGAGGTCTTCGACGGCCCCGGGATCGAGGGCTTGCCGCTCATCACACCGGATGAACTGAAGAACATCGGCCCGGAAGCTTGGCCCCAAGTCCGCTTCGAGGCGGCGCCGTGCTGGAGACTCATTGAGTTCGCGTACCCGGTCCACGAATTCGTGACCGCCTGCCGACACGGTACTGAGCCCCCTATTCCCGAACCGCGTCACACCTGGCTGGCGGTCACCCGTCGACAATACATCGTCCGACGTGTCTCGCTGACAGAGAAACAATTCCGGCTATTGAGTCTGTTGTCCCAAGGATTGCCGCTGGGTGAAGCGTTAGACACTGTCGCTGCGTCGTGTGAAGACGTGGATGCGTTTGCGAAGGACATTCAGCAGTGGTTCCAGGAATGGACTACGTCAGGGTTCTTCCTGCGAATTCGCCAGATAAACGCGCAATTCTAATTGGCTAGGTGAGCCGGGCGGCGTAAGCCCCCGGATTCTTCGTTCGTAGGATGGGCACTCTTGCCCGTCTCTTTTGGTGTTGCGATTCGCATTGCCATACGAAGGTCGCGGATTACCGCGAAGACGGGCAAGAGTGCCCATCCTACGAAGAATCCCGGGGCTTACGCCGCCGGGCTCACCTGAGAACAGACGGAGCATCGGTCAATCGCTGACCATTTCACCCCAAGCCATCTTGAATGCCGCGGGTTGTCTGCTATCCTTCCTATTCAAGATGATCCCCCGTCGCGTCTGGCCACACGTCGCCACAAGGACGCCCGGTGGATTACAAAAACCCCGCTTCATGCGGCGTATTATCAATCCCATGGCAGATCGCAAATTACGACAGGCGATTGCGGCCGAAGCCGCTCGTCTGTTGCAGCAGCGAAAAGAACCGGACTTTCACGCCGCCCGACGCAAGGCGGCCCGTTGGTTTTCCCGCCAACGCGTGGCTCCGGCCGACTTGCCCTCGTTCGGAGAAATCCAGCAGGAAGTGTTTGCCCTGGCCGGATTGTTCTCTTCCGAGCGGCAACAATCAGCCCTCAGCGAAATCCGGCTGGTGGCTCGCGAGCTCCTGGAATTGCTCAATGATTTCGAACCTCGGCTGTCGGGTTCCGCCCTCACCGGGCCCATCCTGCCGGGTGCGGAAATTGAATTGACGCTGGCTCAAGGCAACCTGTCCGACGTCACCGCCATTCTGTTCGACGCGGGGCATCGAGCCCAGCTAAGAGCCGACGGCAGCCTGACCTTTTTCGATCGCTATCCGTGTGTGGTGTCGATCGCACGGGACTTGCCGGCCGACGAGTATTCTCAACAACATCGCCAGGTCGATCTGCAGGGGCTCGATGAATTGTTAGCAGAAGAATCTGAGCGTGAACAGCAGCGAATCGCCGCGTTCGATCAACAGGCGGATCAGTTAGACAGTGACGACGAAGAGACCGACGACTACCATCCCGACTTCTTCCCGACGCTCGAGATGTTACTCAACAAACTGGAATCGATTCGCCTGGATCCCATCCAGCACCCCGAGGGCGACCTGCTCTATCACTCGCTGCAGGTCTATGAACTCGGGTTGGCCGAACGCCCGTATGATGAAGAATTCCTGCTCGCCTGCCTGGTGCATGACGTCGGTGTCGGGCTGGATCGCCGGCATCCGCTGGAGGCCGCGTGGAATGCGATCGGGGAACTGGTCACACCACGCACCTGGTTCTTCATTGAGAACCGTGCGGAGGCCGTCGAGTACCTGTCAACGGGCCGCATCCGCGGGACGCTGAAGCGGTCCGAGGACTTTGAAGAACTGGTGCTGCTCGCCAGATGCGACCTCAAGGGCAGAATGCGCGGGGCTCATGTGACCTCGGTGGAGGAAGCGTTGGAATACATCGCGGGGTTGGGTTCCGCGTGGGATAACGCGTGACGCGAAGCAGGAGCGCAGAATCAACTATGCAGGTGAGCCGGGCGGCGTAAGCCCCCGGATTCTTCGTTCTTCTTTCCTTCGTGTCCTTTGTGACCTTCTGTTTAAGGATTTTTGAACAGAAGGTCACAAAGGACACGAAGGAAA
>JAQGHS010000460.1 GCA_028291605.1 Planctomycetaceae bacterium
GTGCGACTCGGAACGATGACATGCTGAGTCATCCCGACCGGCCAGATACTCGGCAGCTCGGGAGCCACCAGCAACGTCAAATCGTGCACGGATTTGCTGGGCAATTCAGCCTGCGCTGACATAGAGACCAGCAGCAAACTGCCCATGACGGAAACCAGACACAGAGAGCGCAGCATCAGGAATCTTTCAATCGGAAAAGTGAAACCGTCGTTGAAGGAACGACAGTCAGATTTGGATTGTCAGATCATCAACGATGTGACGAGCCGGATCAAGCGTCAGACGTAGGATAGGCATCCTGCCTGTCCGTCCGTTTTCTTTCGATCGACAGAGCTTCGAACCTGCCAACCCTGAGAAAGGCCAATACGCGCAACTAATTCCGATGTTAGACAAGTTTAGGCACTCGTCCATTTCGGACTGACAGGCAGGATGCCTATCCCACGGCGCAATCTAATTGCCGCTGAACTTGAATCGGCGATTGGGGCCGCGGCCGAGTGGATCGCGCACATACGCCTGGCGACACGCAGCACACAGATCGTATTGTTTGCGATGCGGAATCAAGGGATCCGTCCCTGCGACAGCGTCGTTGACGCTAAGTTCGTCCAGCATCTCGGCCACGTGGTCCAAGTTGTCCGCGTCGAGATCCTCCGCGGTCAACTCGCCAGTGCCGGGGGCCGGCAGGACTTCGAGTGTCACGATGAAACGTTGGTCGGCGAGAGCCTGCCCGCACCGATCACATGTGTAATGCACCATGTGCCACGATTCCCGAAACAAGTTTCGTTGGAAGATCTGGACCGGCTCACCGAGCACACCCCATCCATCATGCATCTTCGCTGATGTGCTCTTTGAACCCCAACCTGACAGAAGCTCCGGCGGATTGCCGAGTGAGAGAAATCTCACAACCCTGTTGAATCTCTGAATGTGTCAGTCTCGATTGTAATCCGATTTCGTCAAACAAGAAAAGATTCAATTGGCAGTGTCAGGGAAAAATGACGAATGTCGAAATCCGAGTGATGAATGGATGACAAAGCCCAAATGACCAATTTAGATGGTTGCGGTGTTTGTCCTTTGTCTTTGGTCTTTCGACATTTGCCACAAACTACTTGCCACACAGATCAAGATATCTGATAATACTTCGTGCTGCTGGAACGCCCCGCCCCCCAACTCACCTGCCTCGTGAGCATCCCACCATGTTGCGCACTTCGACGCTTGTTGCCCTGACAAGTCTTTGCTTGCCGTCCTGGTCTGCGGCGGCCGATCCGGCTGTCAGTTATGAACGCGATGTACGCCCGATCCTGAAAGCGAATTGTTTTCATTGTCATGGTGGTGAGGGGGATGCAAAGGGCAACCTCGATCTGCGACTGCGACGATTCATCGCCAAAGGGGGAGATCAGGGACCGGCCATCGAACCCGGCAAGCGAGGCGATAGCTTGTTGTTTGAACGAGTGTCGAAAGGCGAAATGCCACCCGCAGGCAAGCACCTGGCTCCCGAGCAGATTGAGATCATTGGGAAGTGGATCGAAGGCGGCGCCCCAACGCTGCGAGACGAACCTGAGCAATTGAACTCCGGAGTCGATATCACTCCGGAAGAACGTGCCTTCTGGAGCTTCCAGCCGATAACCAATCCCGCAGTTCCCGCGACGGCAATTGTCGACGGTGCCCGCACCGAGATCGATGCCTTGCTGCTGCCAGTCCTCAAAGCGAAGGGACTCGCCTTTAATCCCGAGGCCGACAAGGTCACGCTGATCAAGCGACTGACACTCGATCTACACGGTTTGCCACCCACACCGGAAGAGGCTGCCGAATTCGTGGCAGATGCCAGCCCTGATGCCTATGAACGGCTGGTCGAGCGGCTGCTGATCTCACATCGCTACGGCGAGCGTTGGGCTCGACACTGGCTCGATGCTGCCGGCTACGCGGACTCGGACGGATATTCCGCGGAAGACTTTGTCAGACCCCAAGCCTACAAATATCGCGACTATGTCATTCGGTCATTGAATGCGAACAAACCGGTTGACCAGTTCTTGATCGAACAGTTTGCTGGCGATGAACTGCTGCAATCACATCCTGGAGACTATCGCCCCGAAGAGATCGAGCTGCTGACCGCCACGGGTTTCTTGCGCATGGGCGCCGACGGCACGGCTTCCGGCGGAGTCGAGCAGGATGTAGCTCGCAACCAGGTGATGTCGGACACGATCAAGATTGTTTCGACCTCCGTACTGGGGCTATCGGTCGGTTGCTGCCAGTGCCATGACCATCGCTACGACCCCATTCCGCAAGCCGACTACTATCGACTACGAGCCGTCTTCGAACCGGCCTACGACTGGAAGCACTGGCGTGCTCCAGGCAGTCGCCGGATTTCGTTGATGACAGCGGAGGACCGTCAGAAAGTCGCGGTTGTGGACGCCGAAGCGGCCATTATTGTGCAAGAAAAGAACAAGAAGCAAACCGAATACATCGCTGCGGCCCTCGAAAAAGAGCTGGAAAAACATCCTGCCGAGAAGCGTGAAGCTCTCAAGATCGCATTTACTTCCCCCGGCGACAAGCGAACTCCCGAGCAGCAAAAGCTTGTTGCGGAGAACCCCAGCTTAAACATCAGTGCGGGAACACTCTATCAATACAATCCGCAAGCGGCCGAGGAATTGAAGAAGATCGATGAACGGATTGCTGCAGTGCAGGCAAAGAAGCCCGTAGAGGATTTCGTGTCGGCGCTGACCGAGGTTCCCGGTCAAATTCCGCCCACGTTCCTTTTCTATCGCGGTGATCAACGCCAACCCAAAGAGGAAATTGCTCCGGGCGGCCTGACGATCCTGGCGACTTCCGGACAACGATTGGAAATTCCCAATAAGAACGAGCAGTTACCGACCTCCGGACGACGCCTGGCCTTCGCCAAATGGCTTGTCGGTGATCAGAATCCCATCACCGCTCGCGTGCTGGTCAATCGGATCTGGCTCGGGCATTTTGGCCGCGGACTCGTCAATACGCCGTCGGACTTCGGGGCTCTCGGCGAGTCGCCGACCAATCCCCAATTACTCGACTGGCTGGCCTACGACTTCCGCAGTCATGGCTGGGACGTCAAACGCCTGCATCGCCAAATTGTGACGTCGGCCGCTTATCGACAGTCGGTGTTGCGTGACCCGAAACGGATGGAACTGGATCCCGAAGGCCAGCTCTTGTCGCACTGGCCACTCCAGCGACTGGACGCCGAGACCTTGCGCGATCGGATGCTCTCGGCAACTGGGGTCCTGTTCGAGAAGCAGTTCGGTCCAGCCATCGCCGTGAAAGAAGATGACGTCGGACAAGTCGTCGTCGCGGTCGATTCACCAAATCCGACGATCGCCCCACCTCCCAGTAGCGAAGCGTTTCGCCGCAGTATTTACATCCAGGTGCGGCGGACGCAGCCGCTGGCGTTCCTCCAATCGTTTGACGCCCCCGTGATGGAGACGAACTGCGATAAGCGAGTTGCCTCAACAGTTCCGGCGCAAGCGTTAATGCTGATGAACAGTGACTTTGTGCTGAAGCAATCCATGCACTTCGCTTATCGGCTGCGGCGCGAACGTGGCGGTGATGTTGCGGCACAGATTCAACGTGCCTGGCAACTGGCCTTCCTGCGTGATCCGAGCGCCGCCGAATTGCAGCAAGCTACCGATTTTATTAACCAGCGAACCGCGAAGCTG
This sequence comes from Planctomycetaceae bacterium, assembly GCA_028291605.1. Classification (GTDB taxonomy): domain Bacteria; phylum Planctomycetota; class Planctomycetia; order Planctomycetales; family Planctomycetaceae; genus JAKFVC01. The sequence continues at coordinate 3,675 of JAQGHS010000460.1, forward strand.
ATGGCTCAGACCCCGCCGGATCCTGATGCGTCATTCAACCCCTACGTCAGTCTGTGCCAGATTTTGTTGAGCTCCAACGAGTTTTTGTACGTGGAATAAATTGGAGCCTGACTCTCTGAGTCGGGTGTATCAAGTCTGAAGAATTCCCGGCTCAGAGAGTCGGACTACGATACTCACTCAGGATTTCACTATGAACCTCCTAGACAACTCCCTGACGCGTCGGAATTTCCTGACTCAGAATGCCTTGGGAATCGGCTCTGTCGCGCTGGCGACCATGTTGCAGCACGACGGCTTGCTGGCTGCACCGCACGTTCCCAAGGCCCGCAATAAGCTCGATCTCTCACCCAAGCCACCGCACCACGTGCCGCGTGCCAAGGCGATGATTTCGCTCTTCATGCACGGTGGCCCCAGCCATGTCGATCTCTTTGATCCCAAACCGGAACTCACGGCGCACAGTGGCGAAGACTATCAGGGTGAGGTCACCTTCAGCTTCGTCAATCGAGCCAGCAAGAAATTGCTGGGCAGCCCCTGGAAGTTCGAGAAACGAGGCCAGTGCGGAACGGAGATTTCGGAATTGCTGCCGCATACCGCAGAAATTGTTGATGACATCTCGCTGATCCGCTCGATGCATTCCGGTCACAACGGACACGAGGTTTCCATCCGCTACTTCCACGGCGGCATTCCTGCCCAGTTGGGCCGGCCGCATATGGCTTCGTGGCTGCTGTACGGTCTCGGATCTGAGACACAGAATTTACCAGCCTATGTCGTATTGTCCGACCCAGGTGGACATCCTGTCGACGGCGTCAACAACTGGTCAAACGGTTGGCTGCCCAGTATTTATCAAGGCTCAGTGGTACGCGCCCGTGAGCCACGAATTCTCAATCTGGATCCGCCCGCCAGTCTGAAAGGAGATTATCAGAAGGAGAATCTGGAATTGTTGCGCGTGCTGAATCAGCAGCACCTGGCACGCAATGCGGGCGACGCGGATCTCGAAGCGCGGATTGCGAGTTACGAAATGGCTGCCCGGATGCAGACTGCGGCTAAGGAAGCTTTGGATATCACTCAAGAAACCGAGGCCACTCAAAAGCTCTACGGCCTAGATGACCCGGAAACTCAGGAATATGGCGCGCGCTGTTTAATTGCACGCCGTCTCGTCGAGCGTGGTGTCCGATTCGTGCAACTGTTTCTGGCCGGGCAGCCTTGGGATTCACACACCAACATCCGTGCCGACTTGCCTAAGGTTTGCAAGCGGACCGACAAGCCCTCAGCGGCTCTGGTTAAGGACCTCAAGCAGCGCGGATTGCTTGATACGACACTGGTCCATTGGGGCGGCGAAATCGGTCGTCTGCCGGTCACCGAAGGGGATTTCGCGATGGGCGGACGCGATCACAACGGCCAGGGGTTCAGTACATGGCTGGCTGGCGGCGGTATCAAGGGGGGCCAGACTTACGGACAAACCGACGAATTTGGTCACAAGGCGACCGTTGACGTCGTGAATGCCAACGACTATCAAGCCACCGTGCTGGACCTGTTCGGCTTGGATCACAACAAATTGATCTATCACTACAACGGCCAGGAACAAAAGCTGACGAACGGCCGTGCGTGCCGTGTGGTTAAGGAATTGATGAAGAGCAGTTAGAGATAAACGAAGACGTTAGCCACTGATTGCCCCAGCGCGGGCGATGCCCGCACCCACCGTCGTACATCGCAGTGTCGTGGTATGATCACAGATCAGGATGAGCTGGTCTTCACCCCGGGAGGGGTGGCAGCTGTTAGCCCCGGGTTGAGCGTACTCGCGATACCCGGGGTTTGATTCGCGCGTCGGCCTCGACCCTGGAAGGGTCGCAGATACAAACGGCTGCGACCCTTCCAGGGTCGATCATGCCAATGATCTCTAAACCCCGGGTGTCGCTTCGCTCAACCCGGGGCTAATAGCTGTCACCCCTGCCGGGGTGAGAACGAAACAAGGTTGGAAAGGCGAATTGGCGTCGTTTGTGCGAATTCCCCATTCGATTCTAAAAGAGGCTCTTTCCGCAAGATTTTCCTTCCAGCCACAACCATTTGGTACGGCACGGCTTGCATTCATCAAAATTTTGCTATAGAAAACGGTCCCGAATGCCGCATCTAATGGATGAGTGCGGCTGCGCAATGCCGTTTGTATAAGTGGATGACAACGGTGACTGCGTTGGACGTTCCGTCTTGATTGATCTTCGAGGTGGAGATGGTTGCCCCGCGATTTAAGGCCTATTCCGCATTGATTGCGGATGATGACCCCGATTTCCGTGAAGCGCTGCGAATGGTTCTGGCCCCGTTTCTGCGTACTGTAGAAGCGTGTTCGGGTGAAGAGGCGATTGACATCGTCCACCATCGGCGAGTCGATATCGTGCTCGTCGACATGCATATGCACGTCTTGACCGGATTAGAGACTGTGCGCATCGTCAAGCAGTTTCAGGCCCACCTGCCCTGTATTCTGATCACCGCCGATGCGACCGACGAACTGCGACGAGACGCCCGTGTCGCCGAAGCTTATTCCGTACTGAAGAAGCCGGTGACACGCCAGGAGCTGGTCTCGACTGTGTCGACGGCATTGCTCGCCGCCTATGCCGAGGCCGAAGAGCATCCCGAATGACAACGTCCGCTATTTCCTCGCTTGAGGGTAGGGCGAATCTCCAGTCAAACCATTTGGAATTTCATTCGCTGAAGTCGAAGAGGCTGGGCGGGAGCAGCGTCTTTCCTTCAGCCGCGGCTGCCATCCTTTCCAACTGTCTACGAGGTCCTTCTCAGCGCAGAGGCCATGATTCCGTTCTGGACGACGGATCAGGGACTGGACGCGACTTCCAAATTCACCCATAATCAAATGCTCCAAGTGTGATGAAGATTCAACTGGTCGATCGGCTGCGCTGGCATTTCGCGTGATCGGGACGGGGAACCCCGTTTCTACTGCCCACATGATGTCCGTTATGCCGTGAAACGGGTGATCGTTGCCTGGTCACAGAATGATTCGCACTGCGGAGTTACTTCGCCTCCAGAGGATGGGATGAGTCACGTCACGTTTCAAATCATCAGTGGGATGGAGCAGGGGCGAACTCTCGATCTCGCCACTCCCGTCACCATTGGTCGTGAGGAAGAAAACAGCCTCCGTTTGAACGATGACCGGGTGAGTCGCTTTCACGCCAAGATTCAAGAAGACTCCGGCAGCATCGTGCTGACCGACCTGGATAGTACGAACGGCACGCGAGTCAACGGCTTGCCAGTTCAAATGCGAGTCTTGCAAGTCGGCGACCACGTGTCCGTCGGTCGCTCGATTCTCGTTTATGGTAGTCCCGAACAGGTTGGAGCCCGACTGCGAGCAGCCGCTCGAAGCGACAGTCCGCTCGATGCGCCGACACTGCGCGGCCAGAATGTGGAAATTGATTCGGACTGCGATCCTTTGGGAGAGGACCCCGAGTTTTTTCCGAATGGACCGCCCGAACTACCCGCTCGGCTGCGACCCGTTCAAGCGGCTCAGATGTCGGATATGCTCTCCTATCTGCATGCCCAGTTAGGCAAGGTGATCGAACATTCGTCCGAAGTGACCCAGGAAGAGGAGCAATGGATTGAAGTTCCTCAAGCCACATGGCAGCGGTTGCTGGCCTTGGAGATGACCCTGGCGAAATACCTCTTACGACTGTCAGAGCCCGAGGATTCGTAATCGGATCTACAAAAACGGCAGCATGGCCCGCTATTTCTTCGAGGTGGCAGGCTGCGTTTCAAGTTCAAATCGCCAGTCTCTCAACTCCCAATCGTCGTATTCAACCGGCTCTCCGCGGCTGGGCTTCAAGCGGATTTCCAATCGATTCTTGCCGGGTTGCAATGCGTCGATTGGGACTTTGATCCGCAAGCGTTGTGGCCGATTGGCTGTACCCCGGCCAGTCACTTCTGAATTGAGAACCGAAATCCGACGATAGTTCACCCACAATTCGGTCGTCAGCTCACCCGCCTGCAATCGTTTCAGCCAGGGATGGTCGAGCGTCCCGGGGCCAGCTGGTTCCAAGTCGACCGCAGTGAGTGAAATGTAGGCGGCTCCGTTACGGATATCCTGAATATCGATGGTGCGATCCAGCAGTGTGCCGTCGGGAATCTTCGTCTGCAGGGCCGACTTCACTTCGTCTCCCAAATGAAATGGCCGACCTTCCAGCGACCATTGCCGGCCATAAAAAGCTGGCCGCAAACGCCAGACTTGTTTCCAGGGGATTTTCAGATGGCCACACAGAGGATGATCCAATGTGCAAGATTGTGAATCGATCGCGATCAAGGCGCCGGAAAGTGAGTCCGAGCTCGATTCGAGAGAGGTATTATTCCATGATTGCAGTTCTATCTGCACAATTCTGCCGGCGGCGGCCCGCGCTGAGGACGGATTGACCGCGAAGTGCACGCCTGACAGATCGGACCACTTCAAGACTGTCTGTTGAGTGTCGGCCTGCAGAGTCATCGATCGACCAGTCATTGCGACGAGTTTGCCGAACAATTGATCGCCGGTGGTCAGGTCGACTTGATCTCGTTCTCGATCTAGTGCATCAAACCGCAACTCCGCGACCGACAGGGTGACGGCGAAATCATCGATCCAGACGGCAGCAGGCGTACCAGCCGTGGTGACCGTCAGCATCGACAATCTGCGTCGCGCCGGCATGGATAGCTGGCATTCTGCCAGAGGGTAATCGTCCACAGTCAGTCGCAACATGTCCGGCTGAATTGCCACAACCAAGCTGTGCCAACCGGGACGACGCGCAATATTGTGCCGCTGCCAGACTCCGATGTCTGGCAGCTTGACCTCGTACCAGGCTGCGTCACCGATGAGAGAGATTGGCACCTCGTGACGAGTTGTCCCGTCTACAATTTGAATTGTCGCCGAGCAATGATTTTTGACGCTCTTCGAATCAGGGGCTAGAAAGAAGCTGAATTCAAGCCACCCTTTCTCGAGCGGCTCAGCCAGTTCATACTTCAGGAATGGGGCATCGGCCGAGCATTTCAGGCTGTGTAAACCCGATCGGCACTGTTCACGATTGAGTGGAATGGTTCCACCAGCAGGATTCAACCAGCCCTCAGAATCAGCCTCGAAGTCCTGGTAAACCATGCCGCGAGTTCCGGCAGGATGCGAGACTTGTACCAGAGCGGCGAGCGGCAAATTCACAGGCGTTTCGAAGTTGGTGATCCAATTGCTGGTTGTCGATTTTTGTAGCGGGCTGGCATCGTCAGTGGCAATTGGCTTCGCATGTAGCACATCACCATTGATCAGCGTGAGGCGTTTCCAACCTCGGTCAGGGAGTGAGTGAGGGGCCCGACGCAGTTCCAGACTCTGAATTCTGTCGAGCGAAACCGTGCCCGTGTCGCGTGACTGAAACTGGAAACCATCGGCCGAGCCGCCGGTCAGGACTCCCGTTGATCGCCGGCCGTCTCGCAGCAACGCGTCAAACATCGGGCTCTCTGCATTGGCAGCGGCGGGCCCGATTGCAATGAGTATCAGACTGAGGAATTGACGCAGCACTTAGGGCTCGGTTTACGCTATACGATAAGAATGTGGAAAAAGATAATGGTCGACACAAGCCTCACTGCATATGGATCACAATTACGATCTACGTGCTGATCACCGGTGGCAGCAGATCCTTCAAGGATGCCTCCAAGTAAGGCGTTTCAATTCCCAATAGTTTCACCAACTGTTGGTAGCTGTCCAGAAAATGCTCGGCGCGAGTCGCTGGCGGGTTGCGGCGGATGGCTCGAATCAGCAGATTTTTGGGGGTATGTTCGAGGTCAATGAATTCCACGACCTGAGTCTGATAGCCACATAGCTCAAGCAAATTTGCACGCAAGGCGTCGGTGGCCAAGGCGGCAAATCGCTCCTTCAAGATGCCGTGCGCCGCGATGGCCGCGAGGGCTGGATCGGGATTAAGTTGCGCTGCCAACTCGTGCTGGCAACAGGGCACCGCGAGAATGACCGGAGTCTCCCAGCGTACTGCTTGAGCGAGCGCGGCGTCGGTGGCCGTGTCGCACGCGTGGAGCGAAACCATCAAGTCAACCTGCCCAAGGCTGCCGAATTGGGCGATGTCGCCATGCTCAAACGACAATCCGCAACACTGCAGTTCGTTCGCAATCCGCGAGCAATCACGGATGACATCCGACTTGCGGTCGACTCCGACAATCTTCACGGCGCGACCTCGAATCTGCGTCAGCAAGTGATGCAAGGCGAAGGTCAGATAACTCTTCCCCGAACCGAAATCCACGACTTGGATCTCGCGATCCTGGGGCAGGTGCGGCAAGATGTCGTCGACCAGTTCCAGGAACCGATTGATCTGCCGAAACTTGTGATACTTGGCCGCCAGCACGCGGCCTTCGCGGTTCATAACGCCGATTTCCATCAGAAATGGGCAGGGGATGTCCTCGGGAATCAAATATTGTTTGCGTCGATTATGGGGTTGCTCGTCGAGCACCTTGGTTGCCGGACGCGTTCGCCAGGCGAATGAGCCATCTCGTTTTCGCTTCACGACAATGTCGGCGGTGCTGGTGAAGACGTGCAGTTTTTCGAATTGTGAGTCGAGTAACTCGCAACATGTGGTTCGTGCGGCCACGGGCAACAAGTTCGAGTGTGTCTGTTGAGCCCCCCGAAAGTGGGTGAGTTGAACGCGTTCCCCCTCTTTTAGATGAATGGTCCGCGCAGAAATCTTGCTGATTTCAGATGTCGCTCCCGCATGCGGTTGGCTCAGGACGAACTGGATGAGCCCCGGCCAGTATTCGGCGAGTCGGGAATCGAGTTCGGAGCGAGTGTCGGCAACGTCGAAGGGCACGGTGGGGCTGGTTTTTCGATTTGGTTGGGAAGTCGCTCGGATGGAACCGTGTGGACGGGCCAAGAGACCCGCCCCATGGAACTAGCTTGTTTGGTTATGTCACACAGACATCATAACCTCACATCCAGGTCCGTTCCATCTGCCGAAATTCGCAGAGCATCCGAACCGCAATGCGACGATCGTTTGTGATCACCGGCTGAAAGCCGGTCGTTTTGCGTCATCGTTCACCTGCAAATCGCCCAAATTCATGTTGCAAAAAGTAAACAAACAGCCCTGTCCGATTGACGTTCGTCGAATTCGATCACGCCGAATGTGCAAACTCGATTCCATTCGGAAAGTCTAATCCCATAATGATTTGTCTTTTGTGGAGGTAAAACACTCTAGGGGTGCGGAAAATCGGTTAAGTGTTGATTTGACTTCTGTGACATGAGATGATACCGCCATCTTTATCTGTACATTGCCGTATTGTGTGCCTTGAGTCCTCCAAGGCAATACGACGAGTACAGGCCCTGTTATTCGTTTCTGAGGCGTGCGATGTCTCAAGCTTTATCATTTATCCAACAAAGCGTACCCGATGAGGTGCGTCCCCTGCTCAAGCGGCAATACGAAAGCTGGCAGCAAGGCACGCGCGTTCCCGTTGAAACTATGATTCAGGCGGCGAAGCCTGAACATCGCGCCGTTGCAGCCCAGGCATTGATTAAGCAGGAGATCGTGCTGCGTGAGCAGTCCGGGGAACATCCCAGCATCACCGAATATCGCACGCGTTTCCCTGAATATACGGACAAGCTGACTCGTGACTGGGAGAGTGAGCACGAAGTCACCATGGTTTCTCTTCCGCCCGGCGAACTCCCCATTAAACGTGATTCTCAGATGGATACAAACCAAGAAGTTTTTGAGAAGACGCTGGTCAGCCACCCCGGCGCATCAGACTCTCGATATACGGAATCGAAGACTGAAGGCGGTGCTCGCACGATGCCTTCCGTGGAGGTCGGCGAAACAGTTGACGAGATGATCGGGCCGTATCGCCTGACCAAGAAACTGGGGCAAGGGGGCATGGGCGCTGTTTATCAAGCGACCCACACCAAGCTCGACAAGGTCGTCGCCATCAAATTGCTCTCGCGGCAAAGTGGGTTGGAAGCGACCGCCGTCGAGCGTTTCGAACGCGAAATGAAGGCTGTCGGTAAGCTCGACCATCCGCACATCGTGCGTGCCATGGACGCCGGCGAATGCGACGGGTTCCATTATCTGGTGATGGAGTACGTCGAAGGCCGCGACGTTTCGCAGTGGGTCAAGGCACGTGGTCCCTTCAGCGTCGGGCAAGGCTGTGAAATCATCCGCCAGGCCGCATTGGGCTTGCATGAAGCTCACTCCCTGGGCCTGGTTCATCGTGACATCAAGCCGTCCAATCTGTTTTTGACATCCAAGGGTTGCATCAAGATTCTGGACCTCGGTCTGGCCCGCCTGGCTGAGGGAACGTTCAATCATGAATTGACTCAAAGCGGTCAATGCATGGGCACGCCGGATTACATGGCCCCGGAACAATGGACCAATGCCCGCGACGTCGACGGTCGAACCGACCTCTATGCCTTGGGGTGCACCCTATATCACGTCTTGGCTGGCCGTCCGCCATTTGGCACGTCCGAGCACGAATCACTCGGTAGCAAGGTACTGGCTCACACCTCGGGGGCGGTTCCCGATATTCGCCAACTGCGGGCTGACTTGCCGGACCAAGTCCGGCAGGTTTTGGATTGCCTTCTCGCCAAGGACCGCGAACAACGATTTGCGACAGGCGGTGACTTGGCCAGCGCGCTGCAACCCTACTGCGAGCCATTGCCGGGTGCAGATCCCTTGTCGGCTTCGCACATTGGTTCGACGCCCTCTATTTCCGGGATGAAAATTCCCCGGAAAAAGGGAGCTGCAAAGCGAATCGCCATGATTAGCGCGGGTTTGGCCGTGTTTGCGATGGTGGCGGCGTTTATCGTCATTCGCGTTCGGGACAAATACGGTCGCGTGACCGACATCAAGGTCCCCGTTGGTTCCTCAGTCGAAGTCATCAACGCTGCTGAGCCTGGTACGGATGCGGAATCCGCGACTCAAAAGACTGCCTCAACAATTAATAAAGCCGGAAAGAATTCCCCGAAGGGTGTTGCGTCTGTGACCGTTCGACCGGTTCCTGCCGGTGAGCTGCCAGAAATGCAGCCCGAAACAGAGGTTGACAATCCAAAGGTCGCTGGCACCGGCGAAAAACCAACGGAAGCCAAGGGCGGAAAGCCCATGCCGACAGTGGTCGCCACGGCCGAGACACCCAAAGATGTACCAGCCCCTGAAAATCTGGTGCCGCCCGTCCCGTTGCGCCTGCCGATGGCACCTGATCTGATTGCCAAGCAACAAGGTGCCTGGTCACGGCGCATGGAACGGCCCACGAATCAAGCCAACTCCATTGGAATGACGCTGATGATCATTCCGCCGGGTGAGTTCGAAATGGGATCATCACCTGAGGAACAGGCAGGAATCCCCGCGGGCGGTGGACCAGCGGTCAGCATTCCTCAGCTTCTGGCCTCGGAAGGTCCGCGCCACCACATCAAGATCAGCCGGCCATTTGCCATGGGGCAAACTGAAGTGACCGTGGGACAGTTCCGCGAATTCATCACGGCGACTCAATACAAAACGCTCGCCGAACGTGAAACGGCCACCGGCCTTTCGCTGGGTGAAGGCATCACTCAGAAGCAGCGGGGCCGACAGCCAACTTACTCCTGGCAATATGCTGGCGATATGGCACTGAATGACGAGCAACCAGTCTCCAACCTGAGCTGGTATGACGCTGTCGCCTTCTGCGAATGGTTAAGCCAGAAGGAGAAGATCACTTATCGCCTGCCAACTGAAGCGGAATGGGAATACGTCGCGCGA
>JAQGHS010000518.1 GCA_028291605.1 Planctomycetaceae bacterium
GGTACTCCGGGGAGAGGGGGCGGGGGTGAGGGGCAATTCGAGCGGCGATCGGTCATCTGCTCCAACGTGCCTTTTTTCTAAGAATGTTGGCATCAGCGTCGCTGGTTATTCGTGCCCCTCGCCCCCAGCCCCTCTCCCCGGAGTACCAGGGCGAGGGGAGCAGTCTACATCATCTATTCATGGTTTTTTAACACGTTATGCAGTGCATTTGACTTCACTTCGGCCGTTCGTCCAGCACGGCATGGTACACACGCTTGACGTTGCCGATCAGTACCTTGGTGACGTCTGTCTCGCTGAGGCCGCGACGCAACAGGGCGGCGGTCAGATTGGGGAGTTTGCCGGCGTGTTCCAGTTCGTTGGGGACGTCGCCGGATTCGTAGTCGGTGCCGATGGCGACGTGGTCAATCCCTGCGATTTTCACAACATGCATCATGTGATCGACGACCTGTTCGATATCGGCTCGGTTTGCGGCGGCTGCAGCTTTGCCCTCTGTGGGCCAGCCGAGGCGGCGGAAGACGGTCGGCAGTAAGGTGCCGTTCAAGCGCTCCAGCAAGTACGCATACGGGTCGCGAGTACGCTCGTAAAGTTCGCTGTCGGCGCGAGCGAACTCCTGCAGATACGCCGGGTCCGCGCGGCCTCCCTTCTGGCGAGCGAGGTTGCTGAGCATGGCCGATACGAAGGCGATGCAGACGACTCCCCCTTTAGCGGCAGTCTGCCGGATGCGTTCGTCGGTGATGTTGCGCGGGTTGTCGCACAATGCGGCACAACATCCATGTGAAAAGATCGTTGGTGCGCTCGAGGCATCCACCATGTCGCGAATCGACTCGTCGCTGCCGTGCGCGGTATCCACGACCATTCGCTGGCGGTTCATTTCCTGTACGACCTGTTTGCCGAGCGGGGTCAGGCCGCCGTGCCGGCGCGGGTCGCCGGCCGAGTCTCCCATGCGAAGATGTCCCTCGAGGCAGGGATGAATCGAGACGACTCCCATCCTGCGATACATCCGCAGCACGGCCAGATCGTCAGCGATCCACGCACCGGTCAGATGGAGGTACAGCGCGAGCTTGCCGTCGGCATTCAGTCGCTCGGCCTCAGCCACCGTTTGCGCGATGCCCATTTCGCCCCGTTGCTGTTCGGCGGAGCGATAGATCGCATCGAGTTGCCGCATGATCATGCGCGGCTCTTCTTCGGTCGAGCAAATCGGCAGGGAAGTGGGGCGCTGGCCTTCGACCGTTGCCGGTACTTGATAGCGGGGTACCCCGATGCTCATGTTGGCCATGCGCACGTGCCCCTCGCGCAGCCGCCAGAGTTGCGCTTGCAGGCTCTCGACACGTTCGATGAACAGACCCGGCTCAAAGCCGGTACGGGTGATCTTCAACGCCGGTTTGGTGTAGGCATCGAAAACGCCAACCTGGCGATGCAGGGCGAGTGATTTCGATTCCGGCTCTTCAGCTGTCACGGTGCGTGCTGCTTGTGTGACGAGCGCCGTGCCTAGAACTGTGCCGGTTTGAGCGATGAATGTGCGCCGATTCATGGTCTGACGTCTCCAGCAATGGTGCGGCCGTTGATGCCGACGCGTAGCGGCTCACTCCCGACGGGCAACGCGCCGATGTCAGGTCGCGCCGAGTTCGCGGGGCGAAGCGGATCGAGCCAGCCAGGTGGTAAGACCACGCCCGCACCGATTGCGGGGCTGTCGGGTTTCAAGCGAATATCGACTTTGTCTCCGGCGTTGGTGCTGAACGACAGAAACTTCGGATCGACAATTAGGGAATGCGCGTCCCATCCCGCCGGGTAGTGTGATTTGTTCGCTTCGGAAAGCGGATGCGTGCGGCTCGTCTTGAAATAATCCGGGGGGATCGGGACTGTCGGATCACTGTGCCAGAGCAGATTGCCATCGAGAGCAAGATTTCCTTTTGTGTACGCGATGCCGAAGGCCACCGGGTACTGTTTCGAACCGCCGGTATAGGCACACAGGTTGTTGAAGACGCGTCGCTCGGAATCGGGATGAAAGCCAAACGGCATTCCCGACACGTAGGCGCTCAACGGATGGTTGACGGGAGTCAGCGTCGTGTTATGGTAAAAATTCATGTGCTCCATATGCAGGATGTGATCGCCGCTATGCACGAACCACGCGCTGTGCCCGGTGATGACGTCGCCTTGAGGCTTATCCTTCGAGGGCCGCGAGAACTGCAACGGCGCTCGCAAGTCGATGATGTTGCGGAACAGATAAATCTTCCCGCCCGGTCCGCCGCGCGCGTGTCCTCCAAAGCCGCAGACAGCCTGACGAATGAGATTCTGAGACGCGAAGATGTTGTCGCTGATATAAGGCGTCGGACTGCTGATATAGACGGCGTCATCCTGCATGTTGTCCACAAGATTGTGATGAAAGTGAATTTCGCGGCCCGACAGATACACGCCGTCGTGACCATCGGTGAACTCGCAATGCGAGATGTCCCAGTCGTGATTGTGCGGATGATAAAAGGTCTCGAATTCGTAGCCGCCCTCGGTGATGAGGAGGGCGTGTGTCGGCAACCGCGAGATGTGACGTACGACTTGTTTCGGCTCCCGTTTCCCTCCCCCCACTTCAGGTTCAGCGGCCTCGCCGACGAACGGCGGATAGACCCGGCCCGAATAAGCATAGAGCGAGCTTTCGCTGCGCCAGAACCACGGAGCGATCATGCCGAACACACCGCAATGCGTCATCGTCAGTGGCCCGGTCCCTTTCGACGAGATCGCGTAGTTACCTGCGTAGACCGTGCAATGATCAAAGCTGATGCCCACTCCGAACATCAGATTTACCGTCGTTCGGCCGCCCCCTCGAAACACCAGATCCTCGAACCGCACGTACATCGCCTGATCGACCATCAACGGGGCTGCGTCATACGGTGCCACGACCAGCGGCAGTTTGCGCGGATCGGTCTCGCCCTGGTATTGCACTAGCTTATGTGTCGAGCCTTTTGGCAGCTTAAGCTTCGTGTGAGCCAGCCGCGCGTGAATGCGGCCCGTCTGCTTGTCATACCACAGGCCGGGGCCGCAATAGATCGGGTCGATGAACTGGGCTGCATTGGGAATCCACAGTTCGTTCTCGGCCTGCAAATCCATTCGATACCAGTAAGTCTGCAAGCCGACATTCGAATCGCCAAACAAACCCACGACATCGCGGATGTTCTTGTGAATGTGGGTCGAACGGTACTCTCCCGCAACTCCATCGGGTACCGGTTCCCAGGCACTGGCCGGATCACGTTGGAACTCAGGCAAGCCGCCATCGATGACTGCAATCTCATTCGGATGCGAGCGAATGACGATCGGCTTCTCGGCTGTGCCGGCAATCGCGCAATAAACCCGCTCGAAGTAACTGCCACCTCGCAGGCACAGCGTGTCACCCGCGCTGAGCTTCGGCAGCGACGCGTTGATCGAACGCCACGGTTTGTCCTTCGTCCCCGCATTGGCATCGTCACCTTGCTGGGCATCAACAAAGTAAACCGGCGTGCTCGGCAACGGCCGCGGCGAACTCACCGGCAGAGGCCGCAACGGCGGATGCGAGACGATCACCTGAGCCTGAAGTGGCCCGATCGATAGGATCGCCATGCAAACGGGCAGAAACCACACGCGGTTCACCCGCAGGCTTGTCGACAAAACGGCTCGTGCGTGGAACATTGCTCTTCAAACTCCCGATTTGTGACCACGAAAGCGTTGTTCAAGAAACTATCAGAAAACCGAGATGACGAACTCCCACAATACCTGCTGTCAAAATACTCCGCCCATTGTACAGCCACTAACCGCTGCCGCCAGCAACAGCGAACTCGCCCTGTCTGACAAGTGGAGTAATTTCCGGGTGCATCACAAGCAAGCGCTCTGGGCAGTCGGCCGTGCTACGGCTTCGTCGACAGGCACATCTTTGCGAAAGTCCCCTCCGAGGGAATGGGATTCGTCGAGTAGAATCAGATGGATGATTAGAATGCTGCTGGACAGACCAAAGTGCTCGGAGGCCTGTCGGTACGGCATCTCGTTGGACGCAGCGAGATGCCTATAATCCCGTAAAGGTGAATTGATGAAATCCAGAATCACTCAAATCGTGTTGACCCTACTTAGCCTTCAACTGGCGGCCGGTCTCACATTCGGAGAAGAAACTCCGCCTCCAGCAGCACCTAAATCTCCACCGGCCCTAACCCGCCCCGGCGATCATTCGCGCACCCTGGTGGTGAGTAAGGAGAAGCGAGCTTATCTCGTTCATGTTCCCAAAGGCTACAACCCGGAGACTCCGACACCGGTAGTTCTGGCGCTCCACGGCGTGGGAATGAACGGTCCCATGATGGTGTTGTTTTCCGGTTTGAACAAGAAGTCGGACGAAGCGGGCTTTATCGTGGTTTACCCCAGCGGCACTGGCGTCGGACCGTTTCTAAAATGGAATGCCCGAGGTCTCAAGGGAGATTCCGCCGAAGGCAAAGCCGATGATGTGGAGTTCATCGGCAAACTTTTGGATGAGCTGGCTGGTCTCGTCAATGTTGACCGGCGACGAGTCTACGCAACGGGCCTCAGCAATGGAGGCATGATGTGCTATCTGCTGGCTGCTGAGTTGTCAGATCGAATTGCAGCGATTGCCCCAGTTGCCGGTAGGATCGTGACCGAGGAAAGTGAACCCAAGCGTCCCGTCTCGGTCATACACTTCCACGGATTGAAAGACGACATCGTTCCGTTTGAAAGCCCCCAGGGGAAAACGCCGTCCGTGATCAAGGTAAAAGGAGTTGAAGAGTCAATCCAAACCTGGGTCAGGCTGAACGGCTGCAATGAGACCCCCAAGTCCGACACGCTTTCCAAAGCCGACGATGAAATGAAAGTGACCCGGAAGACATTCGGCGGCGGCAAGGAGGACTCTGAGGTCGTCCTGATCGTCATCGACGAAGGCGGTCACACCTGGCCCGGCCAGGATCCGCCCGTAGGCTTCATCGGAAAGTCAGCGAAAAATATCTCGGCAAACGACCTGCTGTGGGAGTTTTTTGAGAAACATCCGATGAAGTGTAACAGGTAAGTT
>JAQGHS010000536.1 GCA_028291605.1 Planctomycetaceae bacterium
ATCATGTCTGCCTGGCAAACTCCTGCTTCTCAAATGTGGTCGGCGGGCAGCACTGCCAAGACGGTCACTCACAAACCGGCCATCGAATGGCTGTGGCGAGTCGCCAGCCCCGAGTCCGCGGAAACGCTCGCCTTTCCTTCCGCCAGCCGCGTCGCCGGCATTCGAACGCCGAAAATGGCTCGCGTCGAGGCCGTGCTGTTTGTTGCCGACGGGGCGCTGTCCTCGCGCAAACTGGCCCAATTTGCTCTGTTATCCGATCCCACGGAAGCGCGAACGATTGCCCGGCAGCTCAACGAATTGTACGAGCGGCACAGCTCCTCGTTTCGGATCGAACAAGTCGCGGCCGGTTATCAGTTGTTGACCCGACCAGCCTTTGCCCATTGGTTGGGAAAACTGCATCAGCGACAAGCGGAATTGAAGCTGACCCCGCCCGCTCTGGAAACCCTCGCCATCGTGGCCTATCGCCAACCCATCATTCGCGCCGACATTGAAGGCATCCGCGGAGTCAGTTGCATTGAAATGTTGAAGCAGTTGATGGAACGGGGCCTCGTCAAGATTGGCGGAGCCGACGACTCGCTCGGCCGACCGCATCTGTATGAAACGACCCGCACGTTTCTGGAAGTCTTCGGGTTGAAGAACCTGGAAGATCTGCCTTTGGCGCAACGGCTGCGTAAGCGGTTGCCGAATCAGACGGCGTCGCCGCTTGAGCAAAATGAAGCCGCATAGATCCCATAAATTCCGGCGACGGATGGGACTTATGAACTGCATGATGCCACTTGCCGTTCTTTCTCTTAGCGGTCACAATCCCTGTCATGTGTTGCACCTCAAGCCAACTGTAGGGAGCCGCAATGTCGGGAGCGACAATTCACAAGGGCGGAGCCGGTGAACGGCTGATGCAGGTCAAAACAAAAATCATCGCCACGGTCGGACCGGCCTGTGCCAAGCCGGAAAAACTGGAAGAGCTGGTGAAGGCTGGGGTCGATGTCTTTCGACTCAATTTTGCTCACGGCAGTCATGAGTGGCTGACCCAGATCGTCGGCTACATTCGTGAGATCTCGTCCCGGCTGGGCCGCCCATTGGGCATTCTCGGAGATCTGTCGGGGCCGAAAATTCGGCTCAACGAACTCCCTTCTGGAATGCTCGAATGTGTGGCCGGCATGAAGGTGGAGTTCGTCCGCCAGGCCGATCCAATGCAGCCCACGCATCTGACCTGCACCTACGACGCCCTGGTTGACGATCTGCAAGAGGGCGATCTAATCCTGCTGGCTGACGGGGCCGTGTCGATGCGGGTCGTCAATAAGCCCCTCTCGGGCGATCGCGTCGTATGCGAAGTGATCCAACCCGGAATCATCCGCAATCGACAGGGCATCAATCTGCCCGGCGCGATTCTGAGTACCCCCAGCCTGACACCCAAAGATCGCGAAGATCTCGTGTGGGCTCTCGATCATCAAATCGACTTCATCGGATTAAGCTTTGTCCGGCGGGCTGAGGATATCGAAGAGTTGCAACAGGCCATCGCGGACCTCAATCCGCCGCTGGTACCGCAAATCGTCGCCAAGATCGAGAAAATGGAAGCGGTCAATGATCTGGAGCGAATCAGCGACGCCACCGACATGGTGATGGTGGCGCGTGGCGATCTGGGAGTGGAAGTCGATATCGCTCGCGTCCCCGGCTTGCAGAAACGCATCATCCGGATGTGCAATCAGCACCGCATCCCGGTCATTACCGCGACGCAGATGCTGGACAGCATGCAGAAAAATAGCCGGCCGACCCGTGCCGAAGCCAGCGACGTGGCCAATGCCGTCCTCGACGGCAGCGACGCCATCATGCTGTCCGGCGAATCCGCGGCCGGCGACTATCCCGTCGAAGCAGTCAGCATGATGAACCGGTTGGCCCATGAAGCCGAGCGGTTGCGAGTCCACCAGACAGCCCCCGATATCAGCCTGGCACAGGTTCGTACCCGGGCATTGGAAGTGACCGAGGCCATCACGCATGGCGCTGGCATGGTGGCGGAGATGCTCGGTGCGAATCTGATCGTCGTCGCCACCCGTTCAGGAAAAACGGCGTTGTCCGTTTCCAACCAGCGGCTGCAAGTCCCCATCCTGGGGCTGACACCGTATCCTCACGTGGCCAGCAAGATGTCGCTGTTTTGGGGCGTCACGCCGCTGATCGCCAATTTGACCGAGAGCACTCCGCAGCAAATCCTGGATTTTGTCGTGCAATGGGGGCTGAATGATGGCATTCTGCGATCGGGCAGCAAAGTTGTCCTGATCGCGGCTTCCAATTGGTCAGCCGCGGGACATGATCAATTGCTGGTCCATGCAATTCCGTAACGCCCCGTGGGATAGGCATCCTGCCTGTCATTTGTCACCTCAAGTGACAAACCCGAAATCCATTGGTCGTTCGATCGCCGGATTGATTTCCGCAGCCCCTTGGTTCACCGCATTGTCGCTTCGCGATTGACAGGCAGGATGCCTATCCTACGAGAAGGGGGCTCGCCTGAACCAATTCCCTACAAATTGCCAAATCGATAAATTCTGCGAAACAAGTCGCTTGCACGATGATCAACCAATGTTTATGTCATGCCAAAGCACGACCTCCGATGTGAATTCCGGATTGGTTTCTGGATAGCAGGACGTTAAGATCTGGTGGAGCGGAAGTGCTCGCTGATCCACCCCCCATACGTGCTGCAGCCCCTGGACTGCGTTGAGTGCGGCACGCATCTTCCCCAGCCCCGAAACGAGACGATTCTGTATGGGCGAACTGCATCACGAATGTGGCGTCGCTGCTATTTATCATCTCCCTAACATGGGAATCAGCCCCCTGTGCCCGGCTCAAGGGCCCGCACAGGCCTCACGCTTGATTCCGCGCCTGTTGCTGGAAATCCAGAACCGTGGACAACTTGCGGCAGGAATGACGTCGTACAATCCCGACCGAAAGCAACTGATCGACACCCACAAGGAAGTCGGCTCGGTCACAGAAGTCTTCCAACTCAATAAAGCCGCTCCCTTCGAGCAGCTCATGAAAGAATACGCCGGCTGTGCCGCCATTGGGCACGTACGGTATGCGACTTGTGGTCCCGAGGATCGCAGCTACGCCCAGCCGTTTGAACGGCACCATATTGAAAAATCCAAATGGTTCAGCTTTGCCTTTAACGGGCAGTTGGCGAACTATCCGCAGTTGCGCAAGGAAATTCTCGACCAGGCCGATTTCCATCTGGCTCGCGAAACCGACACCGAAATCCTGATGCACCACATCTGCCAGGAACTCGCTGGGTCGAAACGCCCCACGCCCGTCGAGATGTTGGCGAATCTCGCCAAGCGGTTCGACGGGGCTTACAACATCGTCTATTTGAATGCGTTGGGCGATATGATCGTCGCCCGCGACCCGCTCGGCATTCGCCCCCTGTGCTATGCCGTTCAAGGCTCGATGTTTGCTGCCGCCAGCGAAAGTGTCGCGCTCGACAACATGGGTTTTGAGCGATCCAATATTAAGAATTTGCCCCCCGGCAGCGCAATCATCATTCAAGATGGCAAGCTGCGGTTGGAGCAGTTCGCCCCTTCGCCCCGGAAGGCCCACTGTTTCTTCGAATGGATCTATTTCGCCAACGTCGCCAGTACCCTCGACGACCGCAGTGTGTATCTCAGCCGGAAACGCCTCGGCGAGGAACTGGCCCGCCAGGAAACGCTCCAGATCGATGACGATCGCCACAACACAATCGTGGTGCCGGTCCCCGATACCGCCAAGGCTGCCGCTGACAGCATGGCCTTCGAATTGGGTATCCCATCGCTCGAAGGATTGATTCGCAATCGTTACGTCGGCCGGACCTTCATCGAAGGTAAAGACCGGGCCGATAAGGTCCGCATGAAGTACACCCCGCTCCGCGAAGTCCTCGACGGCAAACGCGTTCTCTTGGTCGAGGACACCATTGTGCGCTCGACGACGATGCGGGCCCTGATTTCCCAACTGCGGAAGCGCGGGCATGCCAAGGAAGTCCATGTGCGAGTGGCCTGTCCGCCGATTCTCGCCCCCTGCTTCTACGGCATCGATATGTCGCGCGTCGACGAATTGTTTGCGACGAAGTTCCTGAAGCCCGGTGAACCCCTCACGCCGGAAATCGAAGCGGCGATGGCCAAGGAACTGGGAGCCGACAGCCTGCGCTACCTGCCGCTGGAAGCCATCGCGAGCTGTGTCGACAAAGATCGCGACTCGATCTGCCAGGCGTGCCTCGATACGAACTATCCAACCCCTGCCGGCCAGCAACTGTATCAGTTGGCACTCGCGCAGGCAGCGGACATCACCGGAAACAAGACGTCACGAACTTACGACGCGGCCCCGCCGCTGGCGACCGTTGCCCGGACGTAAAAAGGATGAAGGGTGAATTGCGAAGTGTGAGACTCGGCGGTTGGTGCATTCGCGGCCGAAATTTTCCTTCTCCGTTACTCTCTATCCCTCACACCCTCTTACCATTGGCACAGAACGCTGCAGTCACTGAAACAGCCTCCACCAAGCCCACCAGCCATGCTAACCGAACACGAGATTCAATTTCGCGTCCGCTACAAAGAGACCGACGCGATGGGCTATGTGCACCACGCGAATTACGCCACGTTTTTTGAGATGGGGCGAACTGAACTCCTGCGGGCAGATGGCGGCAACTACCGCATCATGGAAGAGGCCGGACTCTTCCTGGTCGTCGTACGCCTGAATACGCATTTCCGTGCTCCGGCCCGCTACGATGACTGGCTGACACTGAAGACCCGCATCAAACGGGTCGGAGCGGCGAAGCTCGAGCACGAATACTTTCTCTACCGCGACGGGCAACTGCTGTCACAGGCGGAGTCGGTACTCGCCTGCGTGGATCGCTCGGGCAAGGTGCAGCCCATTCCGGAAGCACTTCGTATCGACGCAGAAAAATAGTCCCCCTGTAGCCACGTTCGCCAGAACGTGGGCCGTCCGTTTGTGTCCCACGCTCTGGCGAGCGTGGCTACTGCATGATGATTTCTTGCGGGTTTGCTTTTACGGGATCAAATCATGGCCGTTGAAATCGATGTCGTCTATCAGGGCGGTTTGCGTTGCCAGGCCACACATGGCCCTTCCCAAAGCACGCTGATTACGGACGCCCCGCTCGACAATCACGGCAAAGGCGAAGCCTTTTCACCGACCGACCTCGTGGCGACGGGGCTTGGCGCTTGCATGATGACCATTATGGGCATCGTCGCGGAACGTAGCGGCTGGGACCTGACCGGCATGACGACGCATGTCACGAAAGAAATGGCCGCGGCGCCAACTCGCCGTATTGGCAAACTGATTGTCACCATTACGATCCCCACCGCCAAAGCGGCTGTGCTGACTGCTGCCGATCGCACGAAGTTGGAAAACGCAGCCCACACGTGCCCGGTCCACCACAGTCTGCATCCGGACATCGACGTGCCGATTACCTTCGTCTGGGGTAACTGATTGGCCTCAGGTAGTACCCCGCCCTCGTGGCCGACGCTGCCAGCGTCGGAATGCAGACGCTAGTGGCGTCGGCGGCCATGAGACCACAGCTCGCCGCGAACTGTACGATTGCAATCTGATGTCTTTCTAGACACAATCACAGATGTCTCGATCGAGACCTCTCTCGGTCGCACCCTTCGATCGATCGAGTCTACCCACACCGGACGTCATCAGCGCGAGCACGCGGAAGACGTTCCGCAGCACAAAGCCATTCTTGAGAAGATACGACGAGGCCACGATGGACCAGGATGAAGAACTCGCCAAATTTAAGTGGATCCTGGTTGTGGGCATCGCACTGATTATGACCGGCTGCTATTCGCTTAACGAATTGCGATACGCGGTCTGGGGCAAATCGGTGGAAGCCAAGGTGACCGGAGCGAAAGAAGTGACCAACCGCGGGCGTCGCGGACGGACCTCAACGGCACTCCGCATCGATTATCAATTCAGCGAAGCGGGGGGCGCGAGCCGCACCGAACACGACGAAGTTTCGACAGACTGGCCCCTTTCATCGGACGGAAAAGTCACAGTTCAATACATTCCTGGAGCCGAGAGTTCATCACGACTGCTGGGGCATTCGAACATGTTTTCGGTCTACCTGTTTCTGGGCTGCATTGCCTGCATGGCGATTGCGGTTTACAAAGTGTCGTTATATGTGAACGATGACGGCCGCAGCTCAAAGAAACGTCGGCGCACTTGAGCGGGGAAGATACGACCGACTCGATCGGCAGATAGGTCGTCCGCGGAAATCTGTCCCAAAACGAAATGCAGAGGGCTCTTCAAATGGCGGCATGGACTGGGTACGGATGGCTCGCGTACGCCTTTGTCATCGGATCGAGCGCCGCAGCTTCCGAACTGCTTAGTCTTCTCTTCGGCAAAGATTTTGCAAACCAGTATTCGATCCTGCAGGCACTACTCGCATTTGTAATGGCCTCGATGGCCTGCTGGCCCATCCGGCGCTACTTAAATCGCTCGCTGCCTCTCAGAGTCTTTGACTCGGACTGGGCATGGCAGGGACAAACCACGGCGCACAGCGCATTCTTCGTTCGACTGGAATACGGCGCACTGGCAGGCATACCGTTCCTCATTTGCATCGCGATTACCGGCTGGGATGGGCTGCTTCGGAGATAATGTGCAGGTGACATAACTCGCGGAAAGTGCGAGACTCGCTTCTGTATTAAACTGCGCTCAGGTCGTTGCGGCCGGTTTGATCTTGGCAATACCCTGATAACCTGACCTCATTTTTCTTCGGCGAAAGCCTCAAATGCGATGACGGCGAACTCGTTACTCCTGCTGCCGGGAATGGGCGCAGATGCGAGAATGTTTAGGCCTCAACAACAGGCGTTTCCTGAACTCCAATTCGCCGAGTGGATTCCCCCTGAACCGCGAGAAACGATCGCTCACTACGCCGAACGCATGGCCGAGCGAAGCACGCCGTCACCCGACTCCTATCTCGGCGGGGCCTCGTTCGGTGGAGTCGTCGCACTGGAGATGGCCGCGCT
>JAQGHS010000261.1 GCA_028291605.1 Planctomycetaceae bacterium
TCGGCGGGACTTGCTTCAGTCTCATTTTGGATTTCGAATCCCAGCGGTAACCAGACGGTTTTCGCATTCCTTCGAAGAAGTGAATCGCATCTAACTTGAGCATTTCATCCGGATCGATGTAGCCCATCGCCACAGTCCCTTCGTAGCCGATCACTGCAGTGACATTGGCTGCAGGGAACTGTTTCGAATGCTCGTCGAAACAACCCCCATCCATCGCGACACCACGCACCCAATTCAGCTTTTCTAAGGTGAAGACGAGCGTTGGCGCCACGAGCTTCATTCCGTGGAATCGTTTCAAGTCATCCAAATCACCTTCGCCCTTTTCCAGTCCATACACGTTGCGCCCCAATTGAGCAAACGGCGACACGACTTCATAGTCCCCCAGCACTTCACCCCAGCGTTCCCGTTCTGCTTCGGTGAGTTCCAGCGGATGTACCACGCCGACCGTGGCCACACCTTTCAAGTTGACGGCATCGTCGTCGGGATTCGCATAGTCCCGCTCTTCGGTCACGCGGAATGTGACCACCCGCTTACCGGCTGCATCGAACCCCGCCCAGATCAGCTTCTGCACGAGGTGCGTCATGAGTGGATGGCGGACCAGCAGAGTTTCGAAATCGTCTGCATTCCAGCGGCGGCCAGTGACCATCGCCTGCTCTAGCCGGCCGGCCTGAATCGTGGCGACTTCCTTAATCTGCTTCTTCAATAGCTTCCATTCCGCTACTGATTCCGAGGCCTTCGCAGAATCATCTTTACCACTGGGAGCGGGCAGGTCCGAGCGGATCTTGGCACTTTCATCGCGGACCATCGCCTTCAGATCGCCCCCCAGCAGGAACGAGAACGAGCGGGTCCCGAAGGAAAATTCACGGCGGCCCATTTCGTCCAGCCCGCAGTCCGGCACGACGCGGTCTTCTAACTCGTCGCGCGTCAGCCCGCGTTCCGTGGCAATTTCCGTAACGAATTGTTCGGCTTTCGCTTTCAAGCCTTTAAACTTCAGCTTCTGAGCGATGGCCGAGAGCTGCATCAAGGCGATACTGCTGCCAATCGATCGCAAGCATTCCAGTCCGAAGACGGCCCGGGCATGCTGGCTTTCTCCCGGCCACACGCGAATCAACGGTGTCAGGTTTAGCACGCAACGATCGTCGCCGAGGTGCGCGATGGCTCCCATCGCCCATTTTTCTTTGGGAGGATATCCCTCCCGCTGCCAGAATTGAAATAACTTCCAGGCGAACTCGTCACGCAACGCCTTGGCAATTTTGGTCCGCAAGGCCACTAGCAGCGGATGCTTTTCTGTCGCCGGCGTGGTCGCGAGAATCTGCATTACCAGATCGAATTGCTCGTCGTTCAACCGGCGGTCCTCAACGATCAGCGGGGGCAGCAATGAGGCCGCGGCCCAAGCCGGGATGGGCCTGTTCTGTGGTGATCCCACGGCTGCAATCTCTGTGGCCAGCCACTTGGGTGTGGACTTGGCATCGTGCGGCTCGTAGACCTTGACTTCGAAATCGAGGACATCCGCCTGCACCTTGGCCGCCGCGGACGATTTGCCAGCCGCCTTCACCGCATTCGCAATGGTCGCGCCGTACCCTTTTACCTTCACGCCACGCAGATACTCGATCGCGGCGTCGGCCAAGGCACCGCGGCCGCCAGCCGTCTCAATCAAGCCCGCCGTCGCGTGGCCAACGTACTTATCCAGCCACTCGCGGGCCACCGCAGGAGCCTTGGCCGAGAGCTTGCAACGCAACATAGGCTCGGCAGCCTCGGGGGCGCGGACCAGGGCGAAGGTTTTCAACAGGGTCTCGCAATAATCGCGGTCGGCCTCCGTAACCAGGCTGTCGGCGATCAAATCCAGTGCGGTGTACTCAGTACAAGCCAGGAAGCAGCGGATATCCTCCTCGCGATACATGATCAGCTTCAGCCTGCGCCATTCATCGGCAACCATCTCGGCCGAACCCAATCCCCACACAATTGGCGCCGGACGTAACGCGGACCCGTCCGTCCAAGAATCGTAATCAGCGAACAGGTTGTCACTCCACTGCGACACGACCTGGGCCACATCCTGATGCATCCCGACTGCAGCGGCGATGTAATGACTCGGCGGACAACTCAATTCACCCTGTACAACGTCTGACTGGAGATCCCACGTCTTTCGAATCCGCGTCCGGATCGATTCGCGCTCCGCGTCAGTCAAATAGGGGACGATATACTTATTAAAGCCTCGAACTAGTACCATTAACTCTTGGGCGTCACTGTGTACCGTGGATTTCTTCGACTTCGGTTCGAGGACCAATTCCAGATAGTCATTCAGCGACAACAGGTTCACCAGGGCGAGGGCGAATTCATCCGGAACAACGCGTTCGATCTGTTTGATCATCTTGCGCGCACTATCGACCGTCACGATCCCGGTAATCTTTTTCGTGCTGATTAGCTTGGCAAAGTCCTTCATCTTAGCGTCGTAACCGCGCGGTTCGGAGATTGCAATCAACCAGAAATGCGCTTCTTCGGCCGACAAGGTCGCGGGCAGGTGCAAGTCTGCCCACCGCGGAACGTAGTTGAAAGTGTTGAGTTTCAGCTTGGCCAGCCGCTGCACACAGGCGTCTTGATCAAATGCGGCAGGGGTGGCGCGAACCAGCGGTTTCGACTTGCGAAACGTCGCCCGAAACCAGTCCACGGGATCCAAGTCGATACCGCGTCCGGTGCTGAGGTCGACATCGCCGCCAGCAACGGGTACGGCGACGGTCGCCTGCGGAGCTTCGCCAGCTGTCGGTTCGACGGCGCCCTTCTTAGTCTTCCCCTTCGCTGGCGTGGCACTCGCGGCGGCTGCAGTCTCCGACTTGTCTGCGCTGGCGCCTTTCGTGGAAGTCGTCGCGGGCGGCGGTTTCGGGGCAGCGCTGGGAGAGGTCCCGGTCGACGCGGCCTGGGTGTAGCCCTTCTTGGTCTTTTCGGCGACCAGTTTGTCGTAGGATTTGCGCGCGTCGGCGTCGCTGGGAAAATCTTTGGTTTGTGTTTGACCATTGGTCCCAATGCGTCCAAACGTCACGGTATGCGACGAACCATCGAGTTCGATCTTCCAGAACTTATTAGAGCTCCCATCGGAAAACTCTAACTGACAAGAATCTTTGGTTGTCGATTGAGCGGTCATGCAAGGGATCCCGAAAAGTGTTCAGAACGAAGAAACACAGCATCACGGGGGGGCAGATTCGAAACGTTGAGTCGGTGTCGATGAGAACCATCGAACAGTACACATCTTAAAAGAACCTGGCCAGAGATTGCCACTGTGGAGAGACCGAAATCAATTGTGAAAAAGGCTGGTAATTTTTGCCGGTGCTTTGACAAACTTGACAATCGAGGTCCGATTGTCAGGGCGCCGCCGTCGCCTCAACGTACAGTTCGATCGCTTGTGAGCCATAGGCGTACGCGTATTTGGTTGCTATTCAGCACACGAGTTGCGCTGCTGCGAATTGGCTGCGTCAAATACGAAGGACATTCTGGCGTGTGACGTGTGCAGGTGCCACTTGTGAATCCAGGACAAAATGGTTAGTAGTCCATTGGGCATGTGGACCGTTCGCGCTTAACAATCGGTTCAACCCGACATTGTGCCGCGAGCGGGTTTGGTGTGTAATCAACCGTCGCTCGTGTGGCACAATGCGGGTTGCCGAGTCGAAAAGTTGCCTGTTGCATTTCACACTGAGAACTCATGACGAACTCCGGAAAAGCGCTCGAACTCCTGTTCAGATTACTTACGAAGTCCAGGGGTGAGCAGGTGGAGCAGGTTGACGTCGCCCAGGCGGAGTTGTGCGCACTCGCCCCGCTCGTAAAGATCGATGAGCATCTGGAACGAATTCGGACAACGTGTGGTTCCAACCTTTCGTATCAATACCCCACCGCTGGCCAACTCAACATCACCTACGATCTGCTCGTTGCTGATGACCGGCGGCCAACCGCTCAGTTCTTCGAAAAGCTGGCTCCGGCAGTCGAAGATAGTCGCCAGCGGAATGGCCACATTCAGATGCTGCTCACGATGACGCGGTTCGAAGCAGCAGAAGTCTTGGAACGCCGGAATCGAGTCAGCACACTCACAAATGAGATCATCGAATGTTATCTTCGCGTCAATCAGATCGACGCATTTATAGAATTGCTGTTCGAGATCGATCCGGATAGGGAAGAAAACGTCGCAGACTTTGCGAACCTATGTTGCCAGATCAGCAATTAATCAACAGATCACACATGCTAGATTTCGAATCCGCAAAGTGAACCTGAAGTTTGCCGTAAAGAAATCGTCAGTGGATGGGTTACTTCAAGCTCGTCACTGAGAATCTGCGTTTGATGCTGTTGATGTTCCCTTGTCGATCTTTGATGCTGACCGTGAGCGTTCCCGCTGGCAGATCGGTAACGGCGCGAGCGAGTTTCCACTCCCAGCGACCTTCGGGCAGCGCTTGGAAATGGCCGGCCAGGTTTTCGCCGGGGGCGATGCCATCGACCGCGAAGTCGGCAGTCACCTGGAAGCTGCTCGCATCGATTCCCGTATAGGCGTCGGCCATGCCGATGAGAATCCGCGAGAGTTTCTGGTTTTCTCCGGCAGTGGGATAGGTGAGCGTGAGCGTGGGTCGCTGATCGTCCCCCAGCCAGCCGAAGCTGCGGCTGTCAGGCTTGGCCGGATTGTATTGGGGATCAATATCAATGGGGCAACCCAAATCGATCCAACGGACGATTGTCCGCCGCTCTTCGTCGGAAAGAGGCTGCACTTTGCCGGCCCGCACAGCGTCAGGCGGCGGCATGATGCTGCCGGTGTAATCCATATCGATGTTGTAACGGCGAACATAATCGGCCAGGGCGTTGGCGTCGTTGTAATCCAGCTTTTCAATCGGCTTGCCGCCTGCTCCAATCAGCGATTTGAGATCGCCGGACCTGGTGACCGAGGGGTAGTCTTCATTGCTATAGCCATCGAGCCGACGACCGTAGATTTTCCAGGCCAGCAGGCTTCGCCGCGACTGAAACATGGTGATGTACGGACTGGCACATTGCGGCGTCACCATCATGCCGGCGGGGGGCTGCTTATAGCGTTCCCACGACGCCAGGCGGAAGTAGGTTTTCGGGACAGGGACTTCGCGAACGGCATCGGCCCCAAAGGCGTTCTCGTTGCCGAGTTGGTCATCATCGAGCACCAGGTTGCCGGCCGGCTTCTCGGCCTTGTGCGTGTGGCAGGCGACGCAACTCCGTTCCAGGATGGGCTTGATGTCGCGCAAGTATTCCACATTGAGCACGCCGCCGGACACATAGCGCAGCCCCGTTTGGTTTTTCTCATCCCACTGATGTTTTGATTCATCGCGGGCCTGGTCGGTCAGCAGTGGGGTCTTGCCGCTGGTCAAATCGAACAGCTTGTAATCGGCCCTGGAGGCGGCCGTCAGTTCAAAGGGAGTCGGCTGCTGGCTGTGGGCGTGGCAGCCTCCACAATCGTAGCGAGTTTCACCGGGGCGAACCTGGTGCCAGGTCTGGGCCATGGTAAGCGTCATACCCTCCTTGTCAATCAGTTGGAATGTGAACGACTGATTGGCAGGGATTTTCGCCAGGAAGCTGGTATCGGGATGGCCATCGGGATCATTAGGCTGGCCGTTGCCTGGCTCGCTGAATTTGCGGACGGGAATCTCGCCCAGGATGCGCAGTCGCTCCATGGCGTGATTGCCATAGCGCGGTCGATTCGCGTTCCCGTCGATGTCGGTCCGCGGCTCCTGAGCCAGGATGCGAATCGCATGGATCTCGCTATTATCGAAAATGCCAGCATCCGAACCTTGCAGTGCCCAGTTAGTTCGCCACGCCGACCAGTACCAGGACTCTGGGTTCTTCGGCGACGCGACAGCGGTGACACTCCCCTCCGGAACGCGGCCGCCAGGCGCACTTTCTCGCTTGTAAAGGCTGGACGTGCCGACGAGCCCGAACGGCGTTCCTTCCGCGAGTTGAGGGTGCTTATTGCCGTCGTTCTTGTGAATCAGTTGCTTGGGTTCCTTGACGCCATACATCCGCTCGTAAGAGACCAGCGGGCGTGGCCACTGCTCGTTGTAGCGCGGGTCGTTCTTAATGAGCAGCATGTCCCCCGGCTCGCGCGTAGTTCCTCCTTTGCGAATCAGGTACAAGCCCGAGTCAATGATGCGCGGAACCATGTGGTCCTGCACCGCGCCGGATGAGCCACCGATCGGTCCGAGCGTCCAGGCGACGAGCAGGTGGTTGTCCGGTGCGCCGCAAGGATGCGTTACCTTACCGATTCGCGGCGACTTCTCGTCGCGCGAAATTGCCGGTGGGGAGGGCCGGTCCTCCCAGTGAATCCAAGGCGTAATCAATTCCATACCGGCGGGAGAGAAGGGAACGGCGTGAGCCTGTTCGCGCCCATCGACCCCAATGAACGACACGCGGTTGCGAGGGTCATTGCGATCGCCGGGACCGAATGGAGGGCGGTCGGCTGGCGGTGTTTCAGGGAGCTTGAACAGCGTGCCAAACCCCTTCTGGTTCTGGTTGTAGTACTTCTCAATGACGATTGAGCCGTCGGAAAGCTGCGTTTGAAAGTGATAGGCCGAGGGCGCGCCGTCGTTCTCGAACGCACTAATGACGGGATTCCAATTCGTTCCGTCGGGATGGATGCTCCAGATACCCCACATGATGCTGTTGTGAATCCCCTGCGATTCCAGCGAGCTGAAGAGCACACGGCCATCTCGCAAAATGACAGGATGCAGGGCGCACGCGATATTGAAATAGCCAATCTGCTCGATGTTCGCTCCATCGTCATCCATCACGTGAAGTTGCAACGTATGACGAGGGTAGCCGCGCGGCGGCAGGTACGCGTTGCGATTGCTGGAATACATCACTCTGCCGCCAGGCAGAGGACACGGCCCCACGTTGTACACGCCATAGCTGAGTGAAGTCTTCCCTTCCTCGTGGCTACGATAATCGCTCGACCAGGGAGCGGCGCCGGTGTTGGGTGTAAACGTCTGGTCGGTCAGCCGGACGGTTTTCCGCGTTGGCACATGAATCCGGTGAATATCGGCGCCGCTGTGTTTGGCGTCGATGAACTTGGCGTAGTACACCGATTGACCGTCGAACGAAACGTAGGGGTCCATCACCGACCCGTCCTCGCCACTCACCAGCAACTCTTCGCTGCCATCGGGATGCAACAGCATCAGGTCGGCGCCGGGCTCCATGGTGGTTGGACGCGAGAACTCCGCCCAGGCAGCCTCTTTGTCGTCGGCCCGTCGTTTACCCCGTACGTAAACGATGTCATAGTCGTACTTGACCGACGCATCGGTAGAAATTGGCGGCGGTTTGATGTTGATCCGCACGTCCTTGTCGGCAGTCTGACCCCAGGCCAACGAACTGAGAACCAACCAAAGCCCCGTGGTGAAGGATGCACTCAATCGCATAATGATCTCCTGGATGCCGCGTCCTCATGTTCGCGCCATGATATTGCTCACGCTATTCCAAATGAATAGAACAGCTTCAATAAATGGTCACTGGAGTCGAACTTCGTTGCTGCGGTTGCTCGGCGAGGGTACGCGTCCGAGGAACAACGTCGGAAAGCGGCGCGGTGCAGCGTGTTCTGGTCAACGGCCAGGAAGCCACCCCGATCGACAAGGACCTCACCCAGTGGCAGATTGAGATCGACGCAACCGCGGGAGCACAAGAGCTGGAAGCGCATGCCGAGGATGCCGCGGGAAACGTTGAACGTCGACCGCACGTCGTCGTAATCCCCTTAGCGCCGCGACCGAGGGCCGCATGACTTGGGGAAGGGGCCAATCCCGCACCGATTTCAGGTGCGCTCTTTGAATTTTTTGACCCGTTTGAACTTCTTCTGTAGCCTGACTCTCCGAGTCGGGTGAATTGCCATTGCCCTCTTTGAACTCTTCGTGACCTTTGTGATCTTCTGTTCCAAATCTTTTTAACAGAAGGACACGAAGGTCACGAAGAAAGGCAAGACCCCATTCGACAGAACTGTGAACCCTTTGAATTCTTTGAACTGCCGTTCACATTAATTCAACCGTCCGAGAAAACGCGAGCCGAGTGCCGCCCGGAGTCTCGCAGGGAAACCCTCCCCGTAGGATGGCCGCCCCGGCCGTCTTTCTGCTGGAGTTCTCACGCGAAATTGCCGCGAACTCTTTGATCCCTTTGAACTCTTTGCCCGTATTCGTCCGTAAGATGGGCACTCTTGCCCGTCTCCGGGTCCGTCCCCTCCAAGCAGACGGGCAGGAGTGCCCATCCTACGGGTCCAATCCCGCACCGATTTCTCGTGCGCTCTTTGAATTCTTTGATCCCTTTGTGACCTTCTGTTCCAAATCTTTTTAACAGAAGGACACGAAGGTCACGAAGAAAGGCAAGACCCCATTCGACAGAACTGCGATCCCTTTGAATTCTTTGAACTGCCGTTCACATTAATTCAACCGTCCGAGAAAACGCGAGCCGAGTGCGCCCCGGCGTCTCGCAGCGAAACCCTCCCCGTAGGATGGCCGCCCCGGCCGTCTTTCTGCCGGAGTTCTCACGCGATATTGCCGCGAACTCTTTGATCCCTTTGAACTCTTTGATCTCTTTGCTCGCCTTGGTCCGTAAGATGGGCACTCCTGCCCGTCTCCGAGTCCGCCCCCTCCAAGCAGACGAGCAAGAGTGCCCATCCTACGGGTCCAATCCCGCACCGATTTCTCGTGCGCTCTTTGAATTCTTTGATCCCTTTGAAACCCGTGGCGGACGCTGCCAGCGTCCGTAAACACCGACGCAAGCTGCGTCGGCCACGAGCGATCCCTTTGATCTCTTTAACTTCTTCAATCTGTCTTAAGTCTACTCTCAACTTTCTCCCCTCAACTCTCTCGCCGCCAGGCGCTCCAGTGATCCCAAACCGTGGGCGAGCGCCCAGCGGCTGATCTCGCTGTCCCCCTCCATTTCACTCTTCACCCTTCACCCTTCACCCTTCACAAATATCCCACCCCTGACCAATCACGGAATCAGCCCGGCACATGAAAAACCGGGATTTTCAATCCGCCCAAGCATTGAAGAGGACTCCCAAACGCACGCCACCAAGCACTTTGGGCGCAATCTCAAACGCGTGTGCGCCCTCGAACTGCCGCAATGATCGAAGGCGAGCAGCAACCTGGGAGCGGGCGAAATCAGAGTTGGTGCTCCAGGCGTGTTCCGCTGCTTGCGCGAACGGAGAGGGGTCGGGCGTTCAAATTTCAAAATTGGGCACAGGTCACCCCATGCGTGAAAGGCCATCGACCACCCAATTTTGAAAT
>JAQGHS010000555.1 GCA_028291605.1 Planctomycetaceae bacterium
AAGGTCAAAGTGCGAGCCGACAATATGCAGTTGGCGGCTGCGGATGATGCTGGTCAACTGCGCCTGTTCAATGTGGCCGATGGTGTCCTGCAAGCCACGCTGGGAATCCATGCCGGCGCGGTCACCGGGCTGGCCTATAATCCCAATAATACACAGTTTTTGACCACTGGAATCGATGGTCTGGTCAAGTTATGGCCCACGCAAATCGTGGCACCGCGCGAAGTGAAAGAAAAGCACGCCGGACCGGTGCTGGCGGTGGCTCTCAGCCCGAATGGGCAGCTTCTGGTAACTGCCAGTGCTGACAAAGTATGCCGCCTATGGAACGTCGCCGATGGTGCCCCCGTCCGCAATTTCGACGGGCACGGTGGTGCCGTGAAGGCCGCCGCGGTTGCTCCCAACGGAGCCCAACTGGCGACCGGTTGTGAAGACAAGATTGCCCGTTGGTACGACATCAACAACGGCATGTTGATCAAGGCGTTCACGGCCCAGGAAGGTGCGATCACCGCGGTCGCCGTGCATCCCAATGGCCAGCAGATTGCTGCGGGCGATGCCGCGGGCAAAGTGAAGGTGTGGAATATTGCGGACGGTGTCGAGGTCCGCGTGTTGGCTCACGCCGGTCCGGTGACCGGAGTCGCCTATACGCCGAACGGAGCCCAGTTGCTGTCGTGCAGTCAGGACAAGACATTGAAGGTGTGGAACGCCAACGATGGAGCCGCCGTCTTCTCGATCGACACGGGAGCTCCGGCGAATCAACTGGCCGTGGCCTCGAATAGCACTCTGGCAGCGGTCGCCGGAGCGGACAACATCGTGCGGACCTATCAGTTGGCCGATGCGAAACCGGTCTCCACGCTGACGGGCCATACCGGTCCGGTCCAGTCGTTGGCATTCAGCCAGGACCTCACCCGATTGGTATCCGTCAGCGCTGATTCGACGACTCGGCTGTGGGATCTGATGTTGAATCGTCAACTGGAACACTGGGTCGGCCACACCGGCGCGGTGAACTCGGTCGCGTTTGCTCCCGACATGAAAACCATCATCACCGGTGGTGCCGACATGACGACCCGCGTTCAAACGCAATCGATCCTCCGTGCCAAGGTGGCTGATGATAAGGCCGTTTACGATCTCGCTCTGGCTGCCAACGGTGCGGTGTACGCCACCGCGGGCGAAGACGGCAGCATCAAGTTGTGGGATTTCGGCAGCGGCAATCCAGTTCGCGCCTTTCCGGGGCACACTGGTCCCGCCTTGTCCGTCGCCATCCGGGCCGATAATCAGCAAATTGCGGGGGGCGGTCGCGATAAAGTCCTCTTCTTGTGGAACTTCAATGATCCCAATCAGGTGCAGTTCAAATTCACCACTCCTGCGGAAGTCACGGGCATCGCATACAGTGTCGATGGGAAAAAATTGATTGCTTCGGGAAATGATCAAGTCTTGCGGAGCTATGATCCGGTGCCGCCGGTTCCACCGATGCCGGTGCCTCCCAAGGACAAGAACATCGACCCGATTCAAGAATTGAAAGGCCATACAGCCCCGATCTCGGGCCTCGTGTTTGCGCCCAATAATCAAACTGCGTATACCTCAAGTGCCGACGGCAGCCTGAAGGTGTGGAATATCGCCCTGGGCACGTTCGCGATGAACCTGACCGGCCATGCTTCGCAGGTCTACAGTGTCGCCTTCAGTCCCGATGGTTTGACGCTGGCCTCAGCGTCGAACGATAAAACCGTCCGCCTGTGGGAACTGGCCAAGCCGGGCACGATGAAAGCTTTGGCCGCGCAAGACGCTCAGATTTATGGCGTCGCCTACAGTCCCGATGGCAACACATTCGTGACGGCCGGCGGCGACAAGACGGTGCGACTCCACGGCAAGGATGGAGCTGAGATTCGCAAGTTTCCCGGACCAACATCGCCGGTCTACTCCGTGGCTTACAGCCCCAACGGCCAGCAAATTGCCGCCGCCGGAACTGATCACAAAGTCTTCATCTGGAACCTCGACGGGACGCTCGTGAAGACGATTGAGGGCCACAAAGATGACATCTATCGAGTCCAGTACAATCCTGCGGGAACGCGCCTGCTGACCGTGGGATATGCCGGGAATCTGAATGTCTGGGACGCGGCCTCGGGGACGGCCCTCTTCACGACCAAGCTGCCGGTGGTGTGTTATCACGCATGCTACACGCCCGACGGTAAGCGAGCATTAGTCGCGGCGAGTGATGGGAAGGCGTACTTTGTGGATCTGCCTCCTGCGGCGCATTAGTCGATTCTGAAAATCGTCGATTCCCAATGATTCGCAACTCGCTAACAACCATCCGGCTTACGCCGGACGCTCGCCTACGAAGGCTGGATCCGTCGGTGTAGCAAATCACGCAACGCCGCGCCGGTATGACTGACTTCCCATTTGGCAGCGATCTCTTGTGGTGAGCCGGCCGCGGTGATTTGACCTCCACCGGCTCCCCCTTCCGGGCCCAGATCGATGATCCAATCGGCCGCGGCGATCAAGTCGAGATGATGTTCGATCAGGATGACGCTGTGTCGCTCCTTGACCAGGCGCAGCAGGATGTGCAACAACCGCTGGATGTCGTGAGGGTGCAGACCGGTTGTCGGTTCATCCAGGACGAACAACGTCGGCGAATGATGGTCGCGACCGAGTTCCGTCGCCAGTTTCACCCGTTGCGATTCGCCGCCGGATAACGTGTTCGCCGGCTGCCCCAGTGTCAGATGTCCGAGTCCCACTTCGACGAAGGTATTCAGGGGACGCGCCAACAGCGTGTAGTTGGCGAAGAAGTCTGCGGCTTCGGCGATGCGCAAGTCCAGAATGTCGGCCACCGAGTTCCCGCGGTACTTGACCTCCAGCGTGGCTGGATTGAAGCGTTTCCCCTGGCAGACGGGACAGACCAGAGGCAGTTCACTGAGGACACTCAAAGTGGCCCGATGCACTCCGTCACCGTGACATGCCGGGCAGCGTCCCTCAGATGAATTGAAGCTGAAGCGGTTGGAGCGGAAGCCACGCACACGGGCTTCACGCGTCCGTGAGAACAGCTTGCGAACTTCGTCCCACAAGCCGGAATAAGTCGCGGGGTTCGAGCGTCCCGATCGTCCCAAGGGAGCCTGATCGACTTCCGCCAGGCGTTGGAGTTCTTCGCCACCGCTCAAGTGCCCGCATGATTGCCTGGCAAGTGCAGTGTTTTGCAAACGGTCTCGCAACAACGGGACGAGTGCTTCGCCAATCAGGGAGCTCTTTCCGGAACCACTCACCCCCGACACACAAACAAGTGTCTGCAGGGGAAACTCGACCGTAAGATGCTGCAAATTGTGGATGCTGACATCGGCCAGTCGCAATCGGTCGCTGTCGACTTTCATCGGAATTCGCCGGGCGCCATCCCCCGCCTGCCGTTCGGCGACCTGCAGCCGACCAGACAGATAGGCTCCCGTGAGCGATTCGGGGATGTTTTCGATTGCGGATGGGGTACCGGCTGCCAGTAACTGGCCTCCGGCAGTGCCCGCTCCGGGACCCAGGTCGAGGACATAATCCGACTGCCGAATGACATCCAGATCGTGTTCGACCACCAGGACACTCGAGCCTTGATCTCGCAGTTCCTTTAGAGTTTCCAGAAGTCGCTGGGTGTCCCGGGGATGCAAGCCGATAGTCGGTTCATCCAGGATGTAGCACACCCCCAGCAGCCCAGCGCCGAGGCAACCGGCCAGTCGCGTCCGCTGGAATTCTCCGCCAGACAGCGTATTGGCCGCACGATCCAGACTGAGATAGCCCACTCCGACTTGATCCAGATAGCGCAGGCGGCTGGCCACGTGTTTCAGCAAGCGTTGAGCGACCAGTTGTCCTGTCGCTGCGACGATTTTGAACAGCTCAGTTGCCGGATCAAGCCAGCGTTCGACTACGCTCCGCGCTGCCGTTACGGTCAAAGTGGTGAACTGCGGCAAATTCATGCCGTGAAACGTCACGGCTCGGCCAATCGGCTGCAGGCGTTCGCCATTGCAGTCAGGGCAGGGGGCTGCAGGATCTTCGGCGGCTCGCCCCAGGCCATGACAGGTCAGGCAGGCCCCGTAAGGACTATTGAAGCTAAAGGTCCGGGGTTCGATCTCGGGAAAACTGATTCCGCATTGAGGGCAGGCAAAACGGCTGCTGTAAAGGTGATCTTCCCAACTCTCACCAAGTTGCTGGCTGACGATACAGGCACCGTCGCCGTGTTTCAGGGTCAATGCCACCGATTCGTCCAGACGGTCGCGCAACCCCGGCTTCACCACAATGCGGTCGATAACCGCTTCGATGGTGTGCATCTTCGTCTTAGCCAACGCCGGGGGCTCGGTCACATCCAGGATTTCGCCGTCCACACGCGCTCGGACAAATCCTTCACGGACGATCTTCGCAAATACGTCGGCATGTGCCCCTTTGCGACCGCGGACCAGCGGTGCCAGCAACATCACCTTCCGGCCGGCTTCGAATTCCAGAATCTGATCGACGATCGCCTGGGGAGACTGCTGTGAGATGGCGGTCCCACAGGCCGGGCAATGCGGACTTCCGGCGCGAGCATAGAGGACCCGCAGGTGATCGTGAATCTCCGTCAGTGTTCCGACGGTGGCTCGTGACGAAGCAGTGCCGGTTCGCTGCTCGATACACAACGTTGGCGGCAGGCCCTCCAGGCTGTCCAGTGGCGGCCGCGCCAGATGCTCGAGCAGCTGACGGGTATGAGCCGACAAGCAGTCGAGGTATCGGCGGTGTCCTTCGGCGTAGAGGGTATCGAACGCGAGAGAACTCTTGCCGCTGCCGCTGACGCCGGTGATCACCACCAGTTGATTGCGAGGGATATCGACATCCAGGCGTCGCAGATTATGCGTGCGCGCGCCACGAACCAAGATCAATCCAGCAGCAGACCCAGGCACGGCACGGTCACTTCAGAGTTGAAAAGGGATTCGTTATGGGACGCAGCACGAATCAGTGGGTCGGCGGCTTCTTGCGGTTATGGCTGTAGCTGGCAGAGCTCGGCGGACCTTTGCGCTGCAACTGCGGAATGTTATCCATTTTACCGGCGATGACTGCCGTCTTGTCCGAACCGCAATAGGGACAGTTTTTGTAGTTTCGATTCAACATCCCCCCGGGGAGGGTCTTGGGAAGATATTGCTTATGACAAGCCTGACAAGTTCTCTGCATCATGGACAAGTGCTCAATTTCTGGGCGCAGCGCGGTATTCTGTTCTTTCTGGGGTCAAATCGCCGACGACTCGCCGCAGTCTACTCGCCCTATCATATCCGCATCCCCCAGTGGGGCCAACCGCAACACCGACAAGGATTCTTGCGAAAACGTGTATTTGATCCGCTTGACACTCTGGCGGAAAGAACTATAACATCCATCATCGTAAGCTGTTTGAGTCCAGAATCACCCGATTGTGGCCGCTCAACAGCGAACAGCAATTCCGAAGTATCAAAAGCGGGGGCGGCGCTGGTTTACTGACGTAAACTTTGCAGATGAGACTGCCTGCTGACCGATTTAGACTCAGAAATTGAACGATTACGGGCCGGGTAATAAGCCGCCGGTGGATGGCAGTTGCAAACCTAGGTCGTCATGTACGAAAGGATAGATCGTGACCCATATCGTCGCCGAACCCTGTTTCGCTTGCAAGTACACCGATTGTGTGGTGGTTTGCCCCGTAGAATGCTTCTACGAGGGCGAGCAGATGCTCTACATCCATCCCGATGAATGCATCGACTGCGAAGCTTGCGTTCCGGAATGCCCGGTTCTTGCGATCTTCCATGAAGACAATCTGCCCGAGCAGTGGAAGGACTACAAGGAATTGAATGCCGAGCTGGCTCCGACCTGCCCGGTGATCACCGAGAAGAAAGAGCCTCTGGCTCCGCCCCCGGCCTAGTATCTGGCGTCCCTTGCGGGGAAACAGTACTTAATGGCTGAAGAGTTGAGGTATGAATCCTAATAAGCCTGCCTGCGGACTTAAGCTGCAGGCAGGCTTTTTCGTTGCCGTGCGAGTTTCCCGCGTTCTGGCTGACGCGGCTACTCCAACAATTCAGGTCGACCGAGCGCTACCCTTGAATCACGACTTTGCCGAAGTGCTGGCCGCTTTCCAGATGCCGAAAGGCGTCTTGAACCTCTTCCATCCGAAAGCTGCGATCGACTGTAGGGCGGATTTGGTGCTGTGAAATGGCGCGGTTCATGGCCGCGAACATTTCGCCGCTGCCGACGTAAATTCCCTGTACGCGAATGTTCTTCATCAGGATCGGCAGCGGATTGACTTCTCCCGCTCCGCCGCTCAGGACACCAATCAAACTGATTGTTCCCGCAGTCTGCACCGCCTTAAATGACTTTCCCAGGGTCCCGGCGCCGCCGACCTCCACGATGTGTCGCACACCAACGCCTTTGGTGAAGTCCCGAACCGCGACCTCCCAATCGGGTTGAGTCCGGTAGTTAATGCCGTGCGCGGCCCCCATCTTCAACACCCTGGCGAGTTTTTCGTCACTGCTCGACGTCGCGATCACAGTTGCTCCAGCGAGGAGCGCGAACTGCAGAGCGAACAGCGACACGCCGCCAGTTCCTTGAATCAAAACGGTGTTACCCGGCTGGATTTGTCCGTCGGCAATTAGTGCGTGCCAGGCGGTCACTGCGGCACAGGGCAGAGTGGCGGCTTCGGCATCCGTCAGGTGTTCCGGAACCGACGTCACACCGGCTGCCGGCAAGACAACAGACTCGGCCAGTACGCCGGGCCAGGCCCCGCCGAGAGCCGATTTGCCTTGGGCGTCGGTCAATCGTCCCGACTGCCAGAGGGGCATAAACAGCGGGCAGACACGCGAGCCGATCTTCAAGGATTCGACCCCCTCGCCGACTTCGACAACTTCACCCACGCCATCCGAGAGTGGCACAAACGGAAACTTGAGCTTGGGGTTATATTGGCCACGGACGACCATCAAATCGCGATAGTTCAACGACCAGGCCTTCATCCGCAGCCGCACCTGCCCCGGTTTGACGACAGGCTCAGGTCGTTCCACGATCTTCAAGGAACCGATTCCAAACTCAGTTTGCAGTTCACAGATGCGCATGATCGGGTCTTTCTGTTGCCGGCGTTGATTGCAGAATCCCGAGCCCGATGCCGGGCTCGCCTGATGTTCTATTTCTGATTACCCACGTGAGTCAACTCTTCGAGCAACCTGGGTGGCACGCCAATGTCGATGACCTCGACGCGCCCCGTGAATTGATCCGCCCCGACTGCATCAAATCCCGGCTTACGAGCCACGAATGTCGCAGTCAGATTTGCCCGGACACAGATCCCATTGGCGACACCGGTATCACAATCCATTCCCGACGGCAAGTCGACGGCCAACACACGTGAGCCAGACCGATTGATCGCCTCGATCGCAGTTCGATACGGCTCGCGGACATCCCCTTGTGCCCCGGTCCCGAGCAGCGCGTCGACAATCCAGTCCGCCTGACCAATCAACGGCACAAGTTGTTCCGTTGTGATATTGTTTCCAAGCTCAATTCCCGCCAGCCCGGCTCGATGGAGAACATGATAATGGATGGCAGCGTCACCCTGCAGTTGACTCGCATTGCAGCAGAGAATGACTCGCGCTTCAATTCCGCGAATCGCCAGATGCCGGGCCATGACAAAGCCATCACCGCCGTTGTTGCCCTTCCCGGCAAGGATCAAAACTGGCCCCGAACATCTCTCGCGGCACAGCAGATCCACGGCGCCCCGCCCGGCGTTTTCCATCAGCACAACGCCTGGCAAACCATACTCATCGATAGCGCGGCGATCGACGTCGCGAACTTGAGACCGGGTGAGTGTGGGCGGAGGCATGTGGCACACTTCGTTGAGAAAGAGTTGATCAATCAGGCCAGCATCGATTCCAGAACGCGGGCAAATGCCCCATACGTTCCACCATCAAACAGCACCATCCGAACGAGCTTTGGCTGTTGCTTCGCGTGTAAGAATTCGTGAATCGTCTGGAGCGCCGTTTCGGCTGCCAAGTCTTTGGGGTAACCGTA
The DNA here is from genome assembly GCA_028291605.1 of Planctomycetaceae bacterium. Taxonomy (GTDB): domain Bacteria; phylum Planctomycetota; class Planctomycetia; order Planctomycetales; family Planctomycetaceae; genus JAKFVC01. The sequence goes on from JAQGHS010000555.1 coordinate 8,002, forward strand.
GACTCCCGTGCTGATCGCGGGGAATGCCACGCTCTCACATTGATGCTCGACCGCCAACTCCAGACATTTATTAAATGCCGAGCGTAATAACTCGGGTTCACCCTCCTGACCGCCGCGCCAAATTGGGCCGACGGTATGAAAGACGAATTTCGACGGCAGATTTCCCGCCGTCGTTGGGACGGCACTCCCTGTCGGGCATCCCTGTGGGAATTTGTCGCGGGTCTCCGACATCAGCGTGGGACCGCCCGCGCGATGAATTGCACCGTCGACGCCGCCCCCACCGGCCAATTCCGAATTGGCGGCGTTCACAATCGCATCGACCTGCTGGCGAGTGATATCTCCCTGCAGCAATTCCAGTCTGCAGGCACCGATCATGACGAACATTTCGGCCTCCGTGATCGTTTCTTGTGGCTGAAGGGAGCGAGAGGCTCCAGTCGAACCGACTGGTTTCTCGATCCCGCTAGACTTGACCGCCCGGCGGGAGTCTCACCTTCCCACTGATTGCTTGATCGAGTGCCTCGATGACTTGCTCGGTAGCCGCGGGCTGAGCCAGACTCCGCATGGCTTCAGACATCTCGGCTCGGCGTTTCTGATCGTCCGCAACTCCGGTCAGTTGTTTGATCAATTCGCGGGCTGTTTCCTGGGGAGTCGCTTTCTGCAGGCACGTTCTGGCAGCTCCCGCTTCTTCGAATGCTTGCGCGTTATGCCACTGATGATTGTCTGCTGCGGACGGGTACGGAACAAGGATGGCCGGCACTCCCGTGCAAGCGAGTTCCGCCAGCGTCGTCGCTCCCGCTCGCGAAATGATCAGATTCGCAGCCTGATAGCGTTGATCCATATCATAAAAGAAGGGAGCCACTTCGGCCGTACGCGACAGGGCCTGATACTCATGTTGGACGGCGGCACATTGAGCCACGCCGGTTTGATGGACGACATTCCAGCCCGCAAAAAACTGCGGTTGCAACTTCCACATTTCGATGATCGCCGCGTTCAATGCCTGTGCACCCTGGCTGCCTCCCAGGATCAACAAAGTCGGCGGCTCCGACTCGACGCGTTCCACGCGTGCCAAGGCCGCGATCTCAGCGCGGATGGGGTTCCCCGTCAGATGGGTCTCGACTCGACTTTGGAAGTATGTGACGCTTTGCGGATACGACAGGCAGACCACACGAGCCCAGCGGCTGAGCCAGCGGGTGCTACGCCCCGGAATCGCATTCTGTTCGAGGAGCAACGCGGGAATGCCCAGCCGATAGGCGGCCATCACGACGGGTGCGCTCGCGAAGCCCCCCAGTCCAATCACCGCGGCTGGCCGATCTTGCTGCAGCCATTCGCGAGCCATGCCGTAGGCCCGCCAGTTCCGCCAGGCGAATGACCACGGCTTGCGCCAGAGCTGGGTTAAGGGCTCCGATGGGAGAGTCCGGTGATCGTAACCATGCTGGATCACCAGCGCGCGTTCCAGCGAGCGTTCGGAACCGACGAACTGGATTCGCACTCCAGGATCGCGACCACGCAGCGCTTCAGCGACGGATAAGCCAGGAAAGAGGTGTCCCCCAGTTCCGCCCCCCGCAAATAGAAACAACGGCGATGAGCTCGCCATAAATCAGCACTCAGGATTCCCAGTCTTAGTCTTAAACAACTGTCAGCCGATGCTAACAGATGCACGAGCTACGGACCAGTCGCTGGAGCCCGAGAGGGACAACGGCCTGAAGGATATCAACCAAGGATTTTCGAAGAAAATCCAACCCGATTCGTGACTCGAGCCGATGGGAGGGTGAGGCTCCCGCCGAACCGCAAGCGTTATTCGGCTCTCGTTACACGCTTGCGGTTCGGCAGGAGCCTCACCCTCCCATGACGTCGAAATATGCTTCGACGTGTAGCCACTAGAAGCTAGTGCCCTGCCTTGGGAGCGGGCACCTCTTGCGGTATGCCTGCTCCCTGCGGGGCGGGTGCGGCTTTCGGTTTGTACCAGTTCCCCTGCATCCAATCGACCAGCAAACGCAGCTCTTCAGCGTTCATTCGCTTTTCGAAGGCTGGCATCCGGTTTCGCTTGCCGTAATGCTCTTTGGCTCCGGGGCTGTTGACGAAGCTTGTCAACCATTTGGCCGAGCCATAACCGGTCAGATCGGGCCCGTTACCGCCACCATCAAGGGTCTGCGCGTCACCCTTGGCATGCATCGCGTGACACTGCGCACACGATTCGCTGATCTCATCATTGCCATCCTGGAAGAACTCTTTTCCCTTTTCGACCAACTTCGGATCGAGAGGTGGTGTCAATTCACGTCCGGACTGCGCGACCAGGAATTCAGTGATCGCGTTCAGATCTTCCACTTTCAACTTCACGCCGTGAGTCTTCGACCATTCTGCCATGCTGCCTTCGGTGAAGTGCTTGCCCAGTAGCTTGCCTTGAAACCCGGCCTTTTCGGTGGGACCAAACAGCTTGGGGAAGTCAGTAATCACAGCCTTGATCCATTCACGCGTTCCAAAGTTCCCCAAATCCGACGCGGTTCCGTCCACAGCCTGCTCGACGCCGTTCACGGTTTGGAGAATGTCTTTCCCCATCCCATCTTTTCCGTTGTGGCGATGGCAGGTGGCGCAGTTCTTTGCAAACAGACGTGGCCCTTGGGTATAGGCATCGGCCTTGAGGAGGGCTAAGGCTCCAGTGGGGCCAATCCCATTCGGCGATTGGGCCAGCTCCACAACTCGCGTGGCGTCTTTATGGGCTTGTTCTACCGCAGCTTTATAGCCGGTATTGTTCCGATCCTTGCGGATGGCAATGATCGTCAACGTCAAGCAAGCTGCGAGCAACACCGAGATGAAGCCGATATTCAGGCGATGCCCACCACGAATCTTCGCGGTCAATGGCATCAGGAAAAGAACTCCCATCACCAGCCCCGGAATGACCATTGCTCCGACCACTTCATATTTGCCCGGGAAGTACTTGAGCATCTCGAAGAGGAACAGGAAGTACCATTCGGGACGTGCCGCGGAATAGTTTTCGGAAGGATTGGCTGGAGCTCCCAGTTCGGCGCCTTGCCAGAAGACCATCGCCAAGACGGCTGCCAGGATCGCCAGGCAGGCGACGGCATCTTTCAAGACTTGATCGGGCCAGAAGAAGGCTTCCGGCGCGCGATTGGGATTGGGGACCGTGATCCCGTGACGGCGGAAACACCAGATGTGCAGTGCCAGGAACGCAATCAGCAGCAACGGCAGCAATCCGGCATGTAAAGCGAAGAAGCGCGTGAGCGTGTGGTGCCCATAGGCCGGTCCTCCCGCCGCGAGTTTCTGAACCTCGGCCCCGACGACGGGCGTGCCACCGGCAATGTTGGTTGCTACCTGGGTGGCCCAATAGCCCTTCTGATCCCAGGGCAAGAGATAACCTGTCAACGACAATCCCAGCACTATCAACATCAGTATCAACCCCAGCCAGAAGTTGACCTCACGCGGGGCTTTATATGCTCCATCGATGATGACCTGCATTAGATGCAGTGCCATCAGCACGATCATGGCCTGCGCCGTAAAGTGATGCAGGCCGCGTACCAGCCATCCATACTGCATGACGTGTTCAATGTAATACACGCTTTCCCATGCCGTCTGGGTGCTCGGGGCGTACGCCATCCACAGGAAAAAGCCCGTCATCATCTGGATGGTGAACGTGAAGACGAGCGTACTGCCCCAGACGTAACGCCAGCGCGCACCGCCCGGAATTCGCTCGTAGAGAGCCTCGTGCATCAATTCCCGAAAGCCGGTGCGTTCTTCCAGCCAATTAAGTGCACTATGCATGATTGGTATGCTCCCAGCAAAATGGCCAGCAGGCCCGGTCATTGATCAGTAGCAGATGGATACGAAACTCAGAAGACGCAAACGCAGTCTTGGGGCGAGCTCGAGTAACGGCGCTCAGGTCTTGACGACCTTATGCTCTTCACCCGTGCGGAAGTCCTGGTACTTAACCCAGACTTCGCCGATCTTGAGCTTCTCTTTCTCGACTTCCAGAGTATCCAAATCCCGTGGGGGCG
>JAQGHS010000564.1 GCA_028291605.1 Planctomycetaceae bacterium
TATGCCTTGAAACCCGAAGGATTACTGCTGGTTGGCACGTCGGAAACGATCGATGGCAACCACCTGTTTCGTAGCGAGGACAAACGCTGTTGCCTGTACCGCAGACGGAACGTTCCCGCTCCCGAGCCACGGCTGCCGGTCTTTCCACTACCACGCCTGCCGCAGTCGGCAGGGAAAGAGTCCGCGGACCGGTCACGACCACCCGTATCGTACGGGAATCTCCACCAGCGGATGGTGGAAATGTATGCGCCACCCAGTGTGCTGGTGACGCCTGATGACAAGGTCGTGCATCTGTCGGCCCATGCTGGCAAATACCTCGCCCACCCTGGCGGCGAGTTGACGTCCAATCTCTTTCAGCTGCTGCGTGAGGAGTTCCGCATCGAACTGAGAACGCTGCTCCCAGTTGTGCGGCAGCAACGCCAACCCATCAATACGAAACCGGTTTCCATCGATTTGAACGGGGAGACTACATTTGTCATCGTCCGTGTGCGTCCGTGCGTCGAACCGAATGAGGAAGGGTTTCTGCTCCTCATTTTTGAGGACGGCCCCTCAACGGGTTTCTTCGCCGGGCAAGGATTGGACCAGGCTACCCGTGAACTGGAAACGGGAGAGATAAACGAGCAACGGGAAGCGGAACTGGAACAGTCGCGTCAACGGCTGCAGGCAATCATTGAGGAATTCGAGACCGGGCAAGAGGAAATACGAGCGTCCAATGAGGAGCTGCAGTCGACGAATGAGGAACTGCGGTCGACTCTAGAGGAATTGGAGACATCCCAGGAAGAACTCCAGAGCATGAATGAGGAGCTGCAGACCGTTAACCAGGAGAATCGCCACAAAGTCGAGGAACTCAGCCAGATGACCGGCGATCTCAATAATCTTCTCGGCGCGACTGAGATCGCCATGCTGTTTCTCGATCGCCAGATGCGGATCATGCGGTTCACACCGAAGGTGTCAGAACTGTTTAATGTGCGAATGACGGACCGTGGTCGGCCCTTGGGTGATTTGACAAACCGTCTCGGGTACGACGAATTGCAAAGCGACGCTTGGCGGGTTCTAGACAAGTTGATTCCCGTCGAACGCGAAATTCGCGATGAGGACGGGCACTGGTATTTCACGCGCGTGTTGCCTTATCGCAGTTCCGACGACCGCATCGAAGGGGTCGTGATCACGTTTGTGGACATCACCGGTGCCAAAGTGGCCGAAGAGAATGCGCTTGAGCACATCAAGCAATTCCAATCGCTAGTGGAGCAAGTTCAGGAGCACGCGATCTTCATGCTCGATCCCGCTGGTCGGGGGACCAGTTGGAACGCGGGCGTACGGCGCGTGCTGGGGTTTGAGGAGCAAGAGTTCGTAGGGCATGACATCAGCTCTGCGATTTTTACGCCGGAAGATCTCGCGGCCGGTGTGCCGCAAGCCGAACTCAAGACTGCGGCGGCTACAGGCCGCGCCAACAATGACCGTTGGATGCAACGCAAGGATGGAACCCGCTTCTGGGCTGCTGGCATGACAACGGCCCTGCAGGATCGCAACCACCAGTTGCTGGGCTTCATGAAGGTGATGCGCGATCAAACCGAGCAGAAGCTACTGGAGGACGAGCTGAAACGCACGGGCATGGAACTGGCAGCAGCTAATCGTCGCAAGGACGAGTTTCTGGCCACGCTGGCTCATGAGCTGCGTAACCCGCTCGCGCCGCTGAGGACCGGCGTCGAACTGCTGAAGATGGCTAAAAGCGCCCCCGAAGCGTTAGATGTCGCGGTGGGGACGATGGACCGCCAACTCTCGCAACTGATCACCTTGGTTGACGACCTGATGGATGTCTCGCGAATCACCCGCGGCAACCTGAAGCTGCAAAAGTCGCTCGTCACGCTGTCCCAAATCGTGCATAGTGCCGTTGAGGCGTCGCGGCCCTTGATTGAGCAGTTCGAGCACCGCCTCGACATCGATATTCCGGGAGAGCCGATCACCCTCGATGCGAGTCCGAACCGCCTTGCCCAGGTATTCTCGAACCTATTAAATAATGCGGCCAAATACACACCGCCGGGAGGCCAAATCCAGCTTAGTGCGCGTCGTGAGAATAGAGAAGTGGTCGTTTCCGTCCGGGATAACGGCGTCGGGATTCCGCGCGATAAGCTAAACAGCGTGTTCGAGATGTTCTCCCAGCTGGAGAACCCGATCGATCATTTTCATTCCGGCTTGGGAATCGGGCTGACGCTCGTCAAATCGCTCGTGGAACTGCACGGAGGAACTGTGGAAGCATCCAGCGACGGCGAGAATCGTGGTACCGTATTCCGCGTGCGTCTTCCGTGCACAGACGGCTCAGCAGATGCGGCATTCAATGATACTTCGGCAATCGATCTGGCGACTATCAGTCCGCGCCGGGTGCTGATCGTCGACGATAACGAGTCGGCCTCAATGATGCTTAAGAATCTCTTGCAAACAATGGGACATCAGGTCGAGACTGCGTCCAGCGGTGAAGAAGGGCTGGCCCATGCGGAGCGATTTCAACCGGAAATTATCCTGATGGACCTGGGCATGCCCCACATGAGCGGGTTTGAAGCCTGCCGAAGAATCCGGGAGCAGCCGTGGGGTACGGCCATCAAGATTGCTGCGCTGACGGGCTGGGGCCAGGATGAGGATCGGCGCCGCACGCGCGAGGCCAAATTCGACGAGCATCTCGTCAAACCTGTTCAGATCGCCGAATTGCAGAAATTGCTGGCGAAAGCCTGAATCGTTTTTGTGCGAATTATTCCCGGTCAGTGCCCAGGGGTGCATTGCGGGACTCCTTATGCAGAATCGCAAAGCTGCAAGAACGGAAAACGAAATGACAGAACTCGCAGATTTTCGTGTCCCGTCGGTGAACACTGAGCGTGTAATGACAGTTAACATACTCTTGGTGGATGATGAACCTGCGAACTTGCTGGTCTTGCTAACGGCCGCGATCTCGCGGTATCGCGGTATCGCGATTTCGAGAACATTTCAACACCTTACGCTGTGTGGCCGCTTGCCGAGCTGAGACATACCGAGATTGTGCCGGTACACGAACTTCATCCAAGCTGACTTAGAGGCGCTGACTGAATTTCATCTCCACGATTGAGCCCCGATTGGGCAAGACTTCCTTGCCAAGTGGAATCGCGATGCCGCCGACGGTCCACCGTCCTCCCATTCGATGCGTTAGAGATTCGAGCAGTCACTCCTGAACGATTTGAGCCTCAAGAGATCCTGCAGCAACAACCCGAATAAGCGAAGCATGACTCCTGAAACACTGCCTTACGCAACCGCTCTGTGTGACGTCAACGAACTCAGAATGGAGTTCGCATCCGCGGGAAAGGCGAGCCAGCCAGTCGTCATTTTACTGCACGGTTTCCCGGACCTGTGGCAAGGGTGGCACTTTCAGATTGGTCCCTTGGTTGCTGCGGGCTATCGGGTTCTCGCTCCTAACCAACGCGGATATGGGGCCACGACCAAACCTAAAGGGATCTTGTCGTACGGCATCGACGAACTGGCGAACGATGTAATCGCCTTCGCAGATTCTCAGGGATGCCAAACCTTTTGTCTGGTCGGCCACGATTGGGGTGGCATTGTAGCCTGGTGGGTAGCAGCAAGATTTCCGGACAGAGTCACTCGGCTAGTTATTCTGAATGCACCTCATCCAGGCATCTTCTTCAGCTATCTGCTGCGACATCCAGGGCAAGTGCTCCGCAGTTGGTACATCGGATTCTTTCAGCTCCCCCTTTTACCGGAGGCAATCCTCTCGGCAGCTAACTACTCGATTCTGTTCCAAAGCCTCAAGAACACGAGCCAGCAGGGCGTATTCGATGAATCGGACCGAAAATACTTGGTCGCTGGTTGGTTACAACCAGGTGCATTGACGGCGATGATTGACTATTACCGCGCCGCCGCGCGTAAGTCCTCGAACTCATTACAACAGCGGATCCGCAATCCAACGTTGATTCTTTGGGGAATGCACGACTCCGCCTTGCAGCCAGGACTAGCCGAGGTGAGTCTAAAGCTCTGTGAGAATGGTCGAATTGTCTGGTTGGCCCATGCGAGCCATTGGATTCAACGTGAAGACCCTGAGTGTGTCAACCATGAGATCTTAGCATTCATCCATCCCACAGCGTCTGGCTAATACCGTGTCGGATGGCGGAACTTGAGTGTGGCAGGCTGATCTGACGTTATGCCTTCGCTAACTGTGTGAGATTTGCTCAGTTTAGCTTTCCTGAGATGACTGGAATCGTGTCCAAGTCACGTATTACAACAAGACCTAACGAGATTGAGTCCCGGCAGGTACTCTGGGGGGCATCGTGAAAGCCGATTTTTGCTTTCGAGTAGCCGCGAACCACGGGGGAGCGAAGAGAGCTGCAATTCACAGTCATCCGACATTCAACAACTCACGGTTGATCAGATTGAGAGGCTAACCAATCGAACAGGCATCTCACCTCAGCCTTGCTCCCACAGTGATTCTGTGATAAGTCTCTTGTATTATGCCATGCAAACGTATGGCTTATTGCAATGATTATCCCTGGTACACCAAATGCCGGAGCAGCCGTTTCCAAGGGCTCGGACACCGCTCACCCCAGTCTCTGTGACGAGGAGTGAATCGAGCTATGCCGAGTTGCATTGCCGGACTAATTACTCGTTTTTGGAAGGGGCATCACACCCTGACGAACTGGTGGCCCGCGCCTGCGAACTGGGACTTTCGGCGTTGGCGATTACCGACTTCCATAGCCTGGCTGGCGTTGTACGTGCCCACGCTGCAGCGAAGCCCGCCGGGCTTAAGCTTCTAATCGGCTCAGAAATCAGGCCTGCAGGGCACTCGACCGTGGTCGTTCTGGCGACGGACAGAGTTGCATACGGTCGATTGTGTCGACTCCTGACCGATGGTCGCCGGAAAGCCCCCAAAGGGGAATGCCTGCTGACCTTCGAGGATGTGACTGAACGCTCGGCTGGACTCCTCGCTTGTGTGCTGCTTGACGCCTCGCGACCGGATACTCAGCGGACGGAATTGTCAAAGTGGAAGTCGGTATTTGGCGACCGTTGTTACGCCTTGGCTGAACTTCATCGTGGCCCTCGCGATGCGGCGATGCTGAACCGGTTCCAAGAAGTAGCAAAGGGGGCCGGGGTGCCCTTGGTCGCCGCCAACGGTGTCTATTACCACGATTCATCAAGGCGCCCGCTGCACGACGTGCTGACAGCAATTCGGTTGGGTTGCACGGTGGCTGAGCTAGGATCTCATCGATTCCCGAATGGCGAACGCATTCTCAAATCCACGTTTGAAATGAATACCCTTTTTTCCGCAGCTCCCGACGCCGTGTTGCGCACAGTCGAAGTTGCGAACCGCTGCACGTTCTCGCTGGACGAACTGAAGTATGAGTATCCTGAAGAACTGTGCCCGAAGGGGGAGTCACCGTTGTCGTACTTAAAACGTATGACGGACATAGGAGCCTCAAAGAGATATCCCCACGGGGTCCCTGAGAAGGTCCAACGGCTCATTGATCACGAGATGAGGCTGATTGAGGAGCTACGTTACGAAGCCTACTTTCTGACGGTATTCGATCTGGTTCGCTTCGCACGTAACAGGAAGATCCTCTGCCAGGGGCGAGGGTCCGCGGCGAACTCGGCAGTCTGCTTCTGTCTCGGTGTGACGTCTGTGGATCCTGATCGCGTAGATGTCCTGTTTGAGCGTTTTCTCAGTAAGGAACGGGACGAGGCTCCTGATATTGATATCGACTTCGAACACGAACGCCGCGAAGAGGTTATTCAATATCTCTATCACAAGTACGGACGAGAACGAGCGGGGATGACCGCGACAGTGATCACCTACAGGCCCCGTTCCGCCATTCGCGATGTAGGTAAGGCTCTGGGGCTGTCCCTGGATGGAATAGATCGCCTGGCCAAGAGCATTGATCACAGTCGCGACAACAACATGGGCAGCAGATTCGAAGAGGCGGGCTTCAATCTGAATTCACCTATCGGGAAGCATGTTCAAGGATTCGTGAAAGAAATCCTGGGCTTCCCCCGCCATCTATCCCAGCACACCGGGGGAATGATCCTCACCCAGGGACCGTTATGCGAACTGGTCCCAATCGAGAATGCGTCCATGCAGGACCGTACGGTGGTGCAGTGGGACAAGAATGACCTGGATGAACTGGGGATCTTGAAGGTCGATATCTTGGCCTTAGGGATGTTGAGTGCGATCCGGAAGTGTTTCGATATGCTGAAGAAACACTACAACCGGCCTCTCTCACTCGCGACTGTTCCGGCAGAAGATCCGCTGGTCTACGAGATGATCTGTAAGGCAGACACGATTGGGGTGTTTCAGATCGAGAGCCGCGCTCAGATGAGCATGTTACCGAGGCTCAAGCCAAGAACTTGGTACGACCTCGTCATCGAAGTGGCGATCGTCAGACCAGGTCCTATTCAAGGCGGCATGGTCCATCCCTACCTTAGGCGGCGGTGCGGGGAAGAGCCTGTCACGTACCCCAACGACAAGATCAAAGCGGTGCTCGGTAAGACGCTGGGTGTACCGATTTTTCAAGAGCAGGCGATGAAGCTGGCGGTGGTCGCGGCGGGATTTACGCCCGGCGAGGCAGACCAGTTGCGGCGAGCAATGGGAGCTTGGAGGAAACCGTCCGCACATTACCAGATCCTCAGCTATTACTGGAAAGGCCAGTGTCCAAACTCTTTTCGATCCATCGTAAGCAAAGTGCCCGAATTCCATCAAGGTTCTGCCCAAATAGATGACCGAGCAG